>SLQI01000234.1 GCA_007131535.1 Balneolales bacterium
CGGATGAAGTAAGTTATATCGACGTAAAACTGGTATGAAGAGGAGGTGGTTTCACCTCCTCTTTTTATTTAGTGTCTGTAAGTAAACGCCAATATCTTCGTTCCGCTCGTCCCACAAATGCTCATGTACGAACTGTACACTGCGCTTTTTGGGAGCTTCGCGCGCCTTGATCCTGGCGTTTTCTTACGACACTACCACTTTTCTTACCGGCAATATTTAACTCCACTGAAAGAATGGAACAAATACAGCAGGCTGATACTCACGAACAAACACTGGAAAACCTCAAGTACAAACTTGAGGGTATTGTTCCGGAAGCTGAGATTGTCTTGAAAGCCGAAATCGCCTACGAAATTAACCGGCTGAAAAAGGAAAAGAACGCGGTGATTCTCGGCCATAATTATATGGAGCCGGCGCTATATCACAGCATTCCGGATTATGCCGGAGACTCGCTGGGGCTGAGTAGAATATCCGCCGAAGTCGATGCCTCGCGAATTGTATTTTGCGGGGTAGAGTTTATGGCAGAAACGGCCAAGATACTGGCCCCGGATAAGATGGTATTGCTGCCCGCGGATAAAGCCGGCTGCTCGCTGGCCGAAAGCATTACCGCCGAAGATGTGCGCAAGTTGAAGGAGCAGTACCCCGGAGTGCCGGTAATCACTTACGTGAATACGTATGCTGCTGTAAAGGCCGAAACGGATATATGCTGTACATCCAGTAATGCCGCCAAAATTGTGAATCAGCTGGATACCGATACCGTTATTTGTCTGCCGGATGAATACCTTGCGCAAAACATTGCCAGGGAAACCGGTAAGAAAGTTATTTATCCCGGGCAGGGCACCGGAAACGGGGAGTTGAAAAACAGCATGATCGTATGGGACGGCAGGTGTGAGGTGCACGATAAGTTTACCGTTCAGGATGTCAAAAATGTGCGCAAACAGTTTCCCGACACATTAATCCTGGCCCACCCGGAATGTCCGCCCGAAGTAGTGGAAGCCTCTGATTATAGCGGATCCACTACGGCGATGATCAAATATGTGCAGAACTCCGATGCTGACCGCTACATGCTATTTACCGAGTGCAGCATGGGAGATAACATCGCAGCTGAGAATAAGGATAAAGAGATGGTTAAAATGTGCAGTGTTCGATGCCCGCACATGAATCAGATCACCCTGGAGGATACCCTCGAAAGTCTGAGAAAAGATCAGTATCAGATTGAAATTGAAGAGGAAGTCCGGGTGAGGGCTAAAAAATCTCTGGATAGAATGCTTGAAATGAGTTGATTGAGAATTGGTAGTGACTATTTCACAAGGCCGGATTGCTTATTAGTAATGCCGGCCTTTTTTGTATGCCGAAGGTATAGAAATATATAAGAGAAATTTAATTGTTAAACTAAAGCGATTGTATTTGTGGAGTTTAGAATTTTAGTGTTGGGAGTGACATTATTATCATAGCCAAAATAAATACCACAATTGTTAAAATTCATATCCGTGAGATGTTAGTGGGAGTAGATTTAATAGAGTATAGCTTATGCTCTATTAAATCACTTATGGAATTGAATCGGAATCGATGAATCGGACTGAGCCGGTATAAATGATTTGAGGATAGGCCTTGCAGGTTTCTCTTTAAAGCTTATTTGACGGTTGGCATTATTATCTATTGAAAATGCGGGACAATATACTTATAAACTTTGTTACAATCCGGTAAAATCTTTGAGATCGTAGATAAGTTTTTTTTGATTAGATCAACCTGAAATAAAAAAGGACAGCCATTTTCTAATGGTGCCCTTTTCAAAAAAAATAGGTGAGACCCGGCTGGTAGTTACTTATAAAAGTATACCTTGTTGTTTACTGAGTCTTTACCACTTTTAATTTTATCACCGGTTTCTCTGTTGTGGGTATAGACCACATTTCTCATAGAATTGAGTTCCTTTTCGTTGTTGAAAGACACTTCCAGTGCTTCTCCACCAGGTTCAAGTTTATTAAGTGAATCGATCAGTTCACGAAATTTTGAAGAACTCTTCTTGGTAATCTTAATTTCAGAACGAGGAACAAAATTGATTCTCATAGTATCGTTAGATTAGGTTTGAATATAGAGTTTAAAATAAACTAAATTCATGTAGTTGTCAATTAGCTACATGTCTAACTAATCTATGGAACTTGTATTGTATGTAAAATGGTCTCAATAATATCTTCTGCAGATTTTTCTTCTGCTTCTGCTTCATACGAAAGAATGATACGATGTCTTAAGATATCATATGCTATTGCTCTAACATCTTCAGGAGAGACATAATTATTTTGATGCAGGAATGCATGTGCACGTGCAGCCAGGCTAAGGTTGATTGTAGCTCTTGGTGATGCACCAAATTCAATTAAGTCAGAAATACTTTCGACATCATATTTTTCAGGTGCGCGGGTGGCCCATACAATATCTACGATATATTGTTCAAGTTTTGGATCTATATAAATAGAGTTTATCAGATTGCGACATTCCAAAATATCCTGCGGAGTAATTACTGGTTTTAATTCTGTTTTAGAATTCGTGGAGGCCATCATCCGCATTATTTGCAACTCTTCTTCCGGAGTAGGGTAGCCAACTTTTATTTTGATCATAAACCTATCCACCTGTGCTTCCGGCAGCGGATAGGTGCCCTCTTGTTCCACCGGGTTTTGAGTTGCCAGCACCAGAAAGGGATCATCCAGCTGAAATGTCTCCTCGCCGATAGTAACCTGGCGTTCCTGCATGGCCTCAAGTAAGGCGCTTTGAACTTTTGCCGGAGACCGGTTGATTTCATCCGCTAATATAAGGTTGGCAAATATCGGCCCTTTTTTGACAATGAACTCACCTTGTTTTTGATTATAGATTAGTGTACCGATTAAGTCGGCGGGTAACAGATCGGGGGTAAACTGGATTCGCTGAAATTCGGTATCAATTACTTTGGCGAGACTGGAGATCGTAAGGGTTTTTGCCAGACCGGGTACACCTTCAAGTAAAACATGGCCATTGGTAAGCAGACCGATCAGCAGCCGGTCTATCATATAACGCTGACCAACGATTACTTTTTCGAGTTCTTCATAGATCCGGTTTATGGAGTTGAAGTGCTTTTGGGTGAGTTCTTCGCTATTGAGTTGCGATGTTTGCTGGTTTGGCATAAGTCTGTGGTATGATTTGCTTAAAAATTATTTATGATAGCATTTTTCAGGTAAAATGGCAGTGGGAGTCAGGAAACAGGAACCTATAAAAAATCTTACGGAAAAACCCCAAAATACCGGTTGATGAGCTTATCAAATTTGGGTACCTTATGGCGCATTTTTTAAGCCCAACAGACACAATGGTTACCTATTTATTTATACTTTTTGCAACACTCGCAATTGCCGCAGCTCTGGCTATGGTATTGAACCGGAGCACGGTAAATAGTGCATTGTTTCTCGTATTGAACATGTTGTCTATTGCCGGTATTTACCTGCTGTTAAAAGCGCAGTTTCTGGCAGTTGTACAGGTGCTGGTATATGCCGGTGCCATTATGGTGCTGTTTTTATTCGTAATCATGTTGTTAAACGTCGAGGATGAAGAAGCGGTACTCGATAAAATCAACTTCCGGTATATTATTTCGGTAATTCTCGGGGTGGTGGTTTTATCCTATCTGCTATATATCGCCGGCAGTATGGCCGACGCACTGCCGCCTGTTGCCGAAGATATGGCACAGGTCGGAACGGTAGAGGCTATTGGTGATGAGTTATTCAGTACCTATATTCTGCCGCTCGAAATAACAGCTATATTACTGACAGCTGCGGTCGTTGGAGCCATCATGATGGCACAACATAAATTTAAATAACCGTATTAATGATTGCTTTAGACTGGTATCTGGCACTCAGCGCAATTTTATTTACGATTGGTGTGATCGGCGTACTGACACGTAAAAACGCAATTGTCATTTTTATGTGCGCCGAACTTATGTTGAATGCGGTTAACCTGAGCCTGGTATCGTTCAGCGCTCATCTCGGAGATGTTCATGGACAAATTCTTGTCTTCTTCTCACTCTGTGTTGCCGCAGCCGAAGCTGCAGTCGGCCTTGCCATTATCATCGCCATTTTCCGGAATAATCTAAGCGTAGATATCACCCGGATTAATTTGCTGCGATGGTAATCCATACTGCACATACAATTTTGATCACTACAAGGATAACAGCTAAAAACGGATAATTCCCTTGGCTGAACTGATCCCATTTATTATCGGTATTCCCCTGCTGGGGTTTTTAATTAACGGCCTGTTAGGGCTGGCTTTCCCGGCATGGCGTGAACAGAAATTATTGATCGGCATCATTGCCAACCTCAGTGTTTTTGTCCCCTTTTTGATGACCCTCAGTATTTTTATGGGCATGACGGGGCAAAGCGACCCGACTGTGGTGACGCTGTGGACCTGGATGGAGGCCGGTGATTTCTCCGCGGATATTGCCTATCGCATTGATCAGCTTTCAATCCTGATGGCGCTGATCGTAACCGGGGTCGGATCGTTGATCCATCTCTATTCGATCGGCTATATGGGCCATGACGAAGGATACTGGAAGTATTTTGCCTACCTCAACCTGTTCATCTTCGCAATGATGAACCTGGTTATGGCCGACAACCTCCTGCTGCTTTTCCTCGGATGGGAAGGCGTAGGCTTGTGTTCCTATCTGCTGATCGGCTTCTGGTATTCGGATATGGCCAAATCTATAGCCGCCAAGAAAGCATTTTTGTACAACCGGGTCGGCGACGCGGCTTTTCTGATTGCCATGTATCTGACCTTCAGCCATGTTGGAAGCCTCAGTTTCGGTGAAATTTTTGCATCCCTCGATCAGATCCCGCAAACTACCGTATTCTGGATCGGTTTTCTGCTGCTGATCGGGGCAACCGGAAAAAGCGCGCAGATCCCTCTGTTCGTATGGCTGCCCGACGCTATGGCCGGCCCGACTGCCGTATCCGCCCTCATCCACGCGGCCACTATGGTTACCGCAGGTATCTATCTGATCTCCCGGATGTCTGAGATGTATGTACTTTCTCCGGAAGTGATGCTGCTGGTTGCCGTCATTGGCGGCCTAACCGCTATCGTTGCCGCTACGATCGCACTTACCCAGCATGATATAAAAAGTGTGCTGGCCTATTCGACGGTCTCGCAGCTCGGGTTTATGTTCCTGGCACTTGGCTCGGGAGCGTTTATCGCCGCTCTGTTCCATGTTTTGACCCACGCCTTTTTCAAAGCATGCCTCTTCCTTGGGTCCGGCTCGGTTATCCATACTATGGAGCATGTGGAACATAAGCTGCACGATGAAGGCAAGCAGGTACATTATGATCCACAGGACATGCGGAATATGGGAGGGCTGAAAAAGTATATGCCTTCCACATACTGGACTTTCCTGATTTCTACACTGGCTATTGCCGGTATACCTCCGCTTTCCGGTTTCTTCTCCAAGGATGAGATTCTGGTGATGACCTTCAATGCCGGTACGGTTGCCGAATATGGTGCCGTGTATTATGGATTGTGGGGCATTGGAATTATCACAGCTTTCCTTACGGCATTTTATATGTTCCGGCTCACTTTCTCTACGTTTCATGGTGAATTCAAACTTGAGAAAAACGTAGCCGGAGCCGAAGGCGCCGAAAAACATCTGCACGAAAGTCCGAAAACCATGACCCTGCCGCTCTGGATTCTCGCAGCATTGGCTGTAGTTGGTGGGTTTGTCGGTATCCCGAATTTCGTGGCCTCTACATTTGCCGGCACGGACGTAAGTGTTAACCAGATGCATATCTGGCTGGGAGGCAGTATCGCCGACTTCGATCTTGTACTGAGCAAAGCGGTGGAATGGGCGCTGCTTAGCGGGGCGGTTCTGATAGCTGCACTTGGAATCTTTTTTGCTTACCGTCTTTATGGTAATGCCGAGGTTGAAGAAGCAGACAAACTGGTTAGTGCCCGGACCCGCCCACTGTACAGCACATGGTCAGACAAGTATAAGGTCGATGAAATTTATGAGGGTGGTATTGTTAACCCGCTGGTAAAATTTTCAAATGGTCTGTATGTATTTGACATGCGCGTCATCGACGGTTTAGTAAACCTGGTAGGCGGAACGATGAAATTGACAGGAAGCCTATTGCGCTATATTCAGACCGGTGTTGCCGGGAACTATGCATTTGCATTAGTGCTCGGTGTAATACTCGTATTTTATTTACTCTTATTCTGAGATTTAAGGCAGACACATAATGGAGTTATTGCTAACACTTGTTATTGGTATTCCCCTTCTGGGTGTACTGGCGATTCTGCTCGCAAAGCACGATGAGTTGATCCGATGGGTTGCGCTCATTACCACCAGTACATCTTTCATTCTATCCCTGCCGCTTTTATTTAATTTTGATTTCGGTGCGATCAACTACATCGTCGAATCGGAACCTTTGATTTCCGGTTATGATGTAAAATTTCTCATCGGTCTCGACGGGCTGAGCATGATGTTGTTCATGCTAACCACCTTTATCGGGCCGATTGTAGTTATGGCCTCCTGGCGATCCATCACAGAACATGTAGCGGCGTTTTATTCGCTCATTCTCATTTTTCTGACGGGTTCACTCGGGGTATTCGCCGCGATGGACCTGTTCATTTTCTATATTTTCTTTGAGCTCACCGTTTTTCCGGTCTATTTTCTGATTGGAGTCTGGGGAGGAGCCAATCGGCTTCATGCCACAATCAAATTTTTCCTGTATACATTGGTGGGCTGGCTGCTCATGCTTGTCGCCTTGATCTATGTCGGCTATTCGGCCGGACAGATGGTAGATGGCATTACATTTACAACAGACTGGCGTATCCTCAGTGACCCGGCATTCCAGATCGGGCTGGTAGAACAAACCTATCTGTTCCTGGCATTTGCGCTGGCGCTTTTCATTAAAGTGCCTCTGTTTCCGTTTCATACCTGGCTGCCCCATGCGCATACAGAAGCCCCCACTGCCGGATCTGTATTACTTGCTGCCATCACCCTGAAAATGGGTACGTACGGTATCGTGCGCTTTATGCTTCCTCTGATGCCGAATGCAACCATGGAGTTTGCACCGTATGTTGCCGTACTGGCATTGATCGGTATCATCTATGGCGCGTTGGTAGCCATGGTGCAGAAAGATGTCAAAAAGCTCGTGGCCTACTCATCAGTATCCCACATGGGTTTTGTGATGCTGGGGATTTTTGCCTTCAATACTATTGGGATGCAGGGGGCACTGCTGCAGATGGTCAATCATGGCCTGGCTACCGGCGCATTATTCCTGATTGTAGGGATGATCTATGAGCGCCGGCATACCCGGATGATCGCCGACTTCGGAGGCATTGCATCGGTAATGCCGGTTTTTGCGGTTATGTTTTTGATCGCTACCCTTTCATCCATCGGAATGCCGGGACTCAACGGATTTGTAGGTGAGTTTCTCATTTTACTCGGCACGTTTAATTCCGAAATATTTGACTCCATTTGGTACGCTGTACTTGCTACCACCGGAGTGATCCTGGCCGCTGCATATATGCTGTGGATGTTCCGCCGGGTAATGTTCGGTCAGCTGAATAAAGAGGAAAACAAAAA
>SLQI01000411.1 GCA_007131535.1 Balneolales bacterium
CTGGCACTGTATCACGCTTCAATGGCCTATATCAGCATAGCCCGGGATGACACGGTTTTCACGGAGATGCAAAACACCAGAACCCGGAAACAAAGGGAGTGGGAGCAGGAACATAATTATATATCGGCAAAACAGGATTCCGCCCGAACGCTCCTGGAAGCTGATACCACGCTTGCAGAATCTGAAATGGAATATTGGCAGACCTGGGCCGATACAACGGTAACCGAACCTGATCTATCAGAATACGACCCCTACACCAATGCCTATTGGGATAGTGTGCGAGTGGTAGTGGCCGAGCTTCAGGATAATTACCAGGATTTTGTTTTCAGTGATAAAATTGCGGTGATCCGTGATGAAATCGGAAGTCCTGAACAACCGGAAGAGAAGGCTGAAGAAGAGGCGGGCGAGGATCCCGAAGTTGATTATGAGTTTGCCGAATGCGATGAATTGGATCGCGACCCGGAGGTGCTGGGAGGTGCCAGTGCGTTTTTTACGCGCAGCGGTTTCCAGGAAATCATTGATCAGATGATGCTCTCCGGGGAATTTGAAGTAACCGCTATAATGGATGAAGACGGCTACGTGATTGATGTGCTTTATACCGAGGAAGATGATCCGCTCGGATTCATGGAAGAACTGGAAGAAGCTATGCTTGAGGAGATGCGGCTGACGCCTCCCCGAATCGATAACATGGAGACAAAGGCTCGTTGCACAATTACACTTGAGCTGCAATACAGCAACTAACCTTAATTCCCCGGTCTGTTTTTTTCCGGAAATAACTGGTTTTGGCGTAAGTAGGAAATGTATTCCCGAAAAGAGCTCATACCATATTGTTCCATTTCCAGTATAAAGCTGTTTAATATTTCCCGCACCAGACCGGGACCTTTGTACACAAGACCGGTATATAGCTGAAGCAAATCAGCCCCTGAGGCCAAAGAAGCTTTAGCAGTCTCGAAACTGTCAATTCCGCCCACTCCGATCAGAATCCCGGATTCGCCAATGTGCTGCCTGATGAATTTTAGCATGCGGCAGCTTTTCTGATGCACCGGCCTGCCGCTGATCCCTCCGTTCCCGATGTTTTGCAACAAACCAGCATTGGTTTGCAATGAAGTGCGATCGGTGGAAGTATTGCAGCACACGTATCCGTTGATGTCATGATCTTCGGCAATCTGCAGCAATTCAAAAACTTCGGATTCGGCAAGGTCTGCCGAAAATTTAATGAAAACGGGAGGTGTGGAGTCGTTTCGTTCCCGTTGGATTGCTGAGAGCAGCTCGCGTAAACTTTCAGGTGTTTCAAAAGTTTTCCCCTCTTCCGTATTGGGGCAAGAGATATTGAGGGTGATGTACCGGCTTACCTGAGCAAGTTTTCTGAAGCTGTAGACGTAATCCTCAACAGCCTGTTTACCCTGTATTGCGGGATCATGAGTTTTTGCTATATTTACTGCAGGAAAGTCGCGGCTTTCCGAAACCCTCAGGCTGATGATATCCACACCGTCGTTGTTCAATCCCATACGGTTGACCAATCCCTGATCGTCGGGAATGCGGAAAAGACGGGGTTTGGGGTTACCGGGAGATGGCTTTGCCGTTATGCTTCCCACTTCGCGGTATCCGAAACCGAGGGCATCGCAAAATTCGTGGAGCCGCGCGTTTTTATCAAAGCCGGCGGCCAGCCCCAGCGGGTTTGTAAAGGTTAGATCACCCAATTGTTGGTTCAATAAAGAAATTTGGTCTTCCGGCAGGGGTCGTATTTTTCGTATTGCATCTGCGATAATTGGTCTTTCGGCCAATTCGGTCGAAAAATGGTGTATTTTTTCGGGATCAAACCGGAATAAAACGGGTTTCAGAATATATTGATAGAACCGGCTCATCAGTTATATGTCGTGTAAGCTTAGTTTTTGGGATATACCACACCGGTGAGTATCCGGCAGACCTTCAGGATATCCAATATACGTAATGATTAATCCGGACTGAATACAGAAAACGTTTGAATATTTCTTCCGCAACATCTGAATTTGACTCCCCTGAACGGGTCCACGCCTATTTGAGCAGTATACCTGCCTTTGCGACTTCGGGGCTTGCAGCGGCCCGCTGGGGATTAAGCGGCATCCGGCAGTTGTGTGAGCTTATGGGAAATCCCCATGAATCATTGGCTGTAATTCATATTGCCGGTACCAATGGTAAAGGTACGGTGGCTCATTATCTATCCGAAGTTTTCAAACAGAACGGGTACCGTGTGGGGGTATACACTTCTCCTCATTTGCAGAAAGTAAATGAGCGCTGGAAAATCAATGATCAGGAAATGAATGATCATCAGTTGTTGCAATTGTTTCAGCGATACGGAGAGGGGATTCAACAGATTGAACCGACTTTTTTTGAACTCACTACAGCGCTGGCATTACGTTATTTTGCAGATGAACAGGTAGATCTGGCTGTAATGGAAACCGGCCTCGGCGGTCGCCTTGATGCTACCAACATTGTGGATCCGGTAATATCGGTAATAACCAGTATTGACTTGGATCATCAAGCGGTATTGGGAGATACTATTGCTGAAATTGCCGGGGAAAAAGCCGGTATTATCAAGCCGGAACGTCCTGTGGTGGCCGGTGACTTGCCTCAAGATGCCAGACAAGTCATCATTGAGACGGCAGACCGGAATTCGGCTGAGCTCAGTTTTGCAACTCAGTCCAAAAGCGATACAGATCACGTTGATGAAAAAATAAATCCTTGCAGGGCTGTGGCGCGCCGGGTTCTGGAGAAGCTGTCTGAAGCCTACACCATCGACATTCGCCTGATTGAAGAACAGTTAAATCAGGCCCAGGGGTCTTTAAAAGGCCGATTTGAAAGATTACATCCGAACAACCCATGGTATTTTGATGGCGCACATAACCCGGCAGCCGTTGCATTAATGAAGAAAAAACTTGAATCTATGGGCACGGTATCATACGCCACCGCGGTTTTGAGCGTTATGAAAGATAAAGCCACCAAAGAATTTGTTAGTTTATTTTCGGATTTCCGTAAAATCTACTATCATCCGCTGCAGAACAATCGCGCGGCTACATTTAGCGAAATCGCTCCGCAAATTTCAAAAAAGGTGGAAATTTTTCCACAAGAAGCGAATTCCAGAGATAGACTGCTGAAAAGTTTAAATTCAGAATTGGTTATTTTCACCGGAAGTTTTTACTTTTACCCATGTGTAAAGGATTGGATGAGGAGCTTCTGAAAAGCAAAAAAAAATCAGCAGGCCTATCTTCCTTAATTCATCCGACAAGAAATTTTAAATGCTCCGATAAAATCCATATTAACTTTGCGTATTTGTGGAGCGACTCACCTGATGAAAAATATTTTAGATAGGTTACTGTAATTGCTTATAAATAAATTATGCCTCAAGATCAATTAATTGGATTGGATCCCGAACAATTGGATCAACTTCATAACAAAACACTAAAAGATCTCCAGGATATTGCCAGAAAGAATGGCATGAAGCCGGTGACCGGTTTGAGAAAGCAAACGCTGATCAATCGTATCCGGGACCTTGCCGAACAAGCCGGACATCAATCCCGGTTAATGTTCGGTGATGGAGATGATACATCTGCAGAAGGTAAAGTTGAAGAAGGAGATTCCAATGTTCAAGACGGCCGGGATCGAAAAACGACTTCAGCGAATAAAACTAACTCGGGCAACGGAGTAGATACCTCTACTGTGGATGGCGGACCTTCAGCTGGACACCAGAAGCAAAAACGTGAACAGCGGCAGGGTGATAACGGTAATGGAAGCAATAAAGGGAGAAATAAGCAACACGCCTCCCGGCGACTTCCCGAGTCTAATGCCGAAACGTTACAGGAGCGTCTTGATGAAATCACTCCGCAACTCGGAGGTTATCTGATCAATGAAGGAACACTCGAAATTCTGCCGGATGGCTATGGTTTCTTACGATCATCCAACTACAATTATGCCGCCAGCCCGGATGATATTTATGTATCACCGTCACAAATCAAACGGTTTTGCCTGAAACAGGGCGACTCGGTGATTGGGGTTATTCGGCCGCCTAAAGTAGGTGAGCGGTACTTTGCTCTGCTTCGGGTGGACGGGGTAAACGGCTGTATACCGGATAATATGGATGAACGCAAGGATTTTGAAAATCTGCTTCCCATTTATCCGGATATCCGTTACAAGCTGGAATATGATAAGTCCGATTATACCACCCGAATAATGGATATGTTTGCCCCGGTTGGGCAGGGGCAGCGGGGATTGATTGTCGCGCAGCCGAAAACAGGTAAGACGACCATTCTCAGAAAAATTGCCAATGCTGTAAATGTCAATAATCCTGATGCCAAGGTGGTGATTCTTCTTGTAGACGAAAGGCCGGAGGAAGTTACCGAGATGGAGCGGAATGTCACCAACAGTGAAGTGGTGGCTTCTACCTTCGATCAAAAACCGGAAAATCATATAGGGTTGGCCGAAATCGTCTTTGAAAAATGCAAGCGTATGGTCGAAAGCGGCCATGACGTATTGTTGCTGATGGATTCGATTACCCGTCTTGCTCGTGCTTACAATATTTGCGCATCCAATACCGGCCGAACGATGAGCGGGGGTGTTGACTCTGAGGCGTTAAAGGCACCGCGTCAGCTTTTTAGTTCGGCACGGAATATTGAAAACGGCGGTTCACTTACAATAATAGCCACAGCGCTTATCGACACCGGTTCCCGAATGGACGATGTGATCTTTGAGGAATTCAAAGGTACAGGTAACATGGAGCTGGTTCTTGATCGCAGACTTTCCGAGCGCCGTATTTTTCCGGCTATCGATATTTTCCGAAGCGGCACCCGCCGGGAGGATCTTTTTGTACCTGAGGAAGAGCGTGAAAAAGTGAACCTGCTGCGTCGTTACCTGAACAAAATGAGCCCGATGGAAGCCATGGAATTCCTACAGAGTAAGATGAAGGGTACGCGCTCGAACGAAGAATTTCTCATCTCAATGAACCAGTAATGGTTCCACAATGGCTTAAATTGATCAATTAAAAAATCACCCCGAAGAAGAGTCCGGATATTTCAAATTTTGATTGAATTTAAAACCGTATTCATCCTGTTCGGGGGATATTTATTGACCAGCCTGCCATCATATCTCCGCATTTTTTAATACGTATTTGCGGTTATTGTCCTTGCCGAGTTTGCCGGACTTCTGTTTCAGGGAATGATAAAAAAACAGGGTAGCCCGCTCGTGGAAGGCACGCTGCAGCAACATGGTCTTTACCTTTTTGGTCTGCTCTGAATCCACATCCGCTCGTTTCATGCTATATTGGTTGAGCTGAAACTCATTGGGGATCAAATCTCCGCAGAAGTAGGCGGTTTGTTTGTTTCCGGTGATCCGGACGATTTGGTGACCGGGGGTGTGTCCACCGGTTTTCAGAATTTCCAGCCCCGACATTAATTTGAAGTAATCATCCTGAATAAAGTGGATGTAACCGTCGGCGGCTAACCTGTATAGTTCATCAATCTCGTAACCCATCCCTTCCACCGGGTTGCGTTGATCAATCATTGAAATGGCATAGTCCCATTCTTTCTGGTGGACCAGAATCTCGGCGTTGGGAAGGGTTGGCAGCGTTTCAAGATTGGCGCCGGTGTAGGTGAGGCCTGCCATGTGATCATAGTGTAAATGGCTGAGAATCACATAATTTATATCCTCTGGGGAAATGCCGAAGATCTCAAGGTTGGTATGCAGGTTGGAAACAGCGGGATCCCGCTCTTTTTTGTCCAGGCCGATCCCCAACCCGGCATCAACAATTACATTGAGATCCTGTGTGCGAATTAACAATGGATCAAGAGCGATGCGGCTGTATCCGGGAGTTTCTCCCTTTTGAACTTTTGGTTTGGCATCCGTTGTCGCACGTCGGATAGACCCGGAGGCCGAAACCTCGAAAGTTCCTTCGCTGAGTTGTTCGACTTCAAATGGGCCGATTTGCATACTCGTTGTGAATATTGAGTCAGTGATAAACGGTTTGGGAATAAGGAGGGTTTGCAACTGCCGGCCGGCAAATGCTAAACCTCCTGTAAGATAAATACACAGGAGAGGGGGTGCTAATGTAAAATGCCAATTTCAGATAAATTGTTACACTTGTGGGCTAATCCTGTGCATTGGTTTTTTTAGCCGCGGATTGGCGCGGATGTACACGGATTTTTTATGACTACGGGTTAGTTATATAAACGAGAAAGATAAAGCATGTCAGCACTCCAACTTTGATCTGCAGATAGCGAAGGCTTAGGTGCTATTCATTACTCATATTTTCGCTATTAACGTATCATAAAATCCGTGTATCCCCGTGTCAATCCGCGGCTAAAACCCATTTAATTCACCTCAATTTCATAAGGCAGCATGAACAGACCGCCCGGACGTGAAATCACCTCAAGCTGTTCCAGTGCCCGGAGTTTATCCAGACCCGGGAAGTCCGGGTTCAGAAGCTGCTGGATCCGAACCTGACTGGAAATGGATAATTGCTCAAGCAGGGATTTGGGTTTGGGGAAGATCTCAATGTTGTAGTCTTCGAGCTCGGCCATTTCTCCGGCCATATCTATTGAAGTACGCAGACCGCCAACCGCATCAATAAGTCCGCGATCCAGGGCATCCTCCCCGGTCCAAATACGTCCCTGGGCTACCTCGTGGATTTCTTCTCGGGTCAGATCCCGGCTTTCAGCCATGCGGTCGAGAAATGTGTCATAGAGTTCATCAACCAGGTCTTCGAAAAATGCCTTTTCCTGGTCAGTCATTCGCCGGTCCGGGTCCATCCAGTCAGCCCAGTCGTGGCTTTTTACTTTATCAACCGAAATCCTGAGATGATCTTCATAAAGATCCTGAAAGTTAACCAATGTGCCGATTACACCGATGGAACCTGTAATTGTGCTGGACGATGCCACAATGGTATCGGTGCCGGCAGCGATATAATAACCGCCACTGGCGGCTACCGGACCCATGGAGGCCACAACGGGCATCTCGGCAGAAAGTCGCTTAAGCCGTTCCCAGATCAGATCACTGGTATCCGGTGACCCGCCGGGGCTGTTAATGCGGAGTACTACCGCTTTTACATCATCATCTTCTTCGATATCCTCAATTTGCTGAAGTACCCGGTTGGCGGTAATCACATTTTGCTGGCCGGGGAAAATTCCTTCGCTGGTTTGCGGAAGGATGGGGCCGCCGGCATAAATTACTGCAATTTTTTCCGAACCGGTATATTCATCCACACCGGCCGTTCCGGTGGAAACCCGGTTATAGCGGGAAAGCTTTACGATTTCCGGTCGGCGGTGACCGGCTTCTTCAGCACGGCTGATGATACGCTCTTCAATCGCATTGGGATAGAGAAACTCATCAACCAGCCCGTATTCTTTGGCAAAACTCATGCGCATCCGGGGCCGTTCATTCAGCAGCTCATCTACTTCGGCTACACTCATACCCGATTTTTCAGAGACTGCTTCGGTAAACAAGGAGCTGATTCGTGAAATCAAAGCCTCCAGCTGCTCACGATTTTCTGGATCAAGTTGATCGCGGTGAGAAAAAACTCCCGGTGATTTATACGGTCCGCTGGTAACCTCATCTAC
>SLQI01000427.1 GCA_007131535.1 Balneolales bacterium
AAAGTCACCTTTCCCTATGATCTGGAAATGAAATACGAAAGCGAGGGTCCGGGGTTGATTCAGTATATCCCCCAGGGAAATGATTATACCACTGATTTTGCCATCGCCGCTATCGAAGGGGAGCAACTGGGACATGGCGAAGCGACCGATTTTCTGACGATTTCCTACTCCTCACCTGATTACGTCGGTCACCGATTCGGACCACAGTCCCGCGAGATACAGGATCAATATCTGCGGTTTGACCGAGATATCGCCCGGTTTTTAAATTATCTGGAAGAAGAATTCGGCCATGATAACATTCTGGTTTTCCTCACTGCTGATCACGGCGCGGCTCATGTGCCCCTTTATATGCAGGACCAGGGCATTCCGGCCGGATATTTCTATGATTCCGATGTAGAAGAAGAACTTGAAGCGTTTACCCGGGAGGAGTACGGCGTCAACTTGATCCGCGCGTTCAGTAACCAGCAGGTTTTTCTGGATCATGAGCAAATCGAGGCGCAGAATCTGAATGTTGAAGAGGTGGAAAACCGGATCGCACGCTACCTGCGAACCGTAGAAGGGGTGGCTGGTACACTTACCGCTCAGGCTCTGAATTCGACCCAATTTACTGAAGGAATGGAGTCATTGGTACAGCGGGGGCACAATCAGATTCGTTCCGGGGATGTCGTTGCCTGGCTCGATCCGCAATGGGTGCCGTTCTGGCGGGATAAGACCGGAACCACACATTTCTCTCCCTACAGTTATGATACCCGGGTTCCCCTGCTTTGGTACGGCGGTAACATCCCCACCGGAAACAGTGCCCGCCAGGTCGGTATCGAAGATATAGCCCCGACGCTCGGAGTAATGCTCGGAACCGCCTTCCCCAACGGCACAACCGGAGAGCCGCTTAAAGAACTGGTAGAATAGCAACCTGCACCACCACCAAACACCTGCCAGGTCCACAGACCTGGCAGGTACAACTCAGCACCCAAGCCAGCCCATAAAAATCTGCCGGTATCTAACTGGTTGGTTCGCGTTGGCTTTTATATTAGCAATTACATTAGCTGCAACGTACCTGCCAGGTCTACGGACCTGGCAAGTACATCGAACCGCCTTAGCCCAAAACTTTCAGCCATTACCTGCCCCGGTAAAATAGCAGCCTTATCTGTATCCAACAGCACCCTTGAACCTTGAACCCCTTGAACTTTGAACTGTTATTGGTTCTCCAATAGGCAGGAAAACCCGAATTACCCTAATTACCTCAATTACCTCAATTAACTTAATTACCTAAACTCCATGCCGACAGCCCGGCTACGCCGGACAGCCGGCGGTTAGAGGGGTAGGCAGTCAGGAGTCATCGGCCCGGCCTTCTTGCATGTGAATTTCTCGTCTGAGCATCCGGATGCGTTGTTCGGCGTAGGATTCCATTTGCGTTAAACCGGTTTCCAAATCTAAAAAATCCTGGTAGTAGGAGAGGGGCACTGATTTATCGTCATAATACTCATCGTATACCCGGGCCAGATGAAACACCAGCTCATGTTCATCAGGCCACATATCGATCGAACGGCGGTACATGGATATGGCGGAATCCATGAGGTTTAAATCCGTAAACAGCACGGCCATTTGCGTTTGCGTTTCCAGTAACAGATGATCATACTGTAAATCAAGAGCGTGCTCAAAATGAGCCCGGGCAGCTTCGTATCGCTCCATATCAAACAGAGCCATAGCGAGGTAAAACGCGGTTTGAGGATCTTCATCATCCATGGAAAGTGAAGTATCCAGAGCATGCAGACCCGGCTCGAGCTGATCTGAAAACAAGTACGCCATACCTTTATTTCGCCAGGTAGCGGCGTGGTCGTGACCCAGATCGATCGCTTGCTTGTAGCTATGAGCTGCCTGTTTCCGTTTGCCTATAGCATACAGAATACGACCATGTTCGCGCCAGAGCCTGGGTGACTCGTCGTAGGTGTCCACGGCCAGATCAATGATTTCGAACGCTTTCCCGACTTCCCCGATCTCGTAATAAAGGCGCGCTAACTCATACATTATAGAAAGGCCGCTCGGATTCAGCATATGTGCAGTTTCATACGATTCCACTGCCTGTGCCAGACTGTCTTTAGCCTGATAAACCTCCGCTCGTTTTTGATGATAGCGGCTATTGCCTTCATCTTCCTGAATCAACCTGTCATACAGTGATCCGGCCTCTTCCAGCCGGCTAAGCTGCAACGACAGGTCGGCCAGAAATACGGTAGCTTCATAATGATCCGGTTCACGTTCGATCACCTCAGTAAAAGCCTGGTGGGCATCGTTAATACGCCCGAGCGATCTGTAGGTTCGTCCGAGCTGAACCCACGCCGGGAGATAACCGGGTTCCAGCTCAACAGCTCGCTCAAGGCGGCCGGCTGCACGTTCGTACTGCCAGAGGTTATTATGGGCTGATCCCAAAAGAAATAACAGTTCAGCGTCCTGCTCCAGCTCCGGCAACTCGGAAAGCCCGACAATAGCCTGTTCAGGATCAGTTTGAATAAGATACTGCCAGTCTTCCTGAGCCTCTGAGACAGCTCCGGGGGCAAAAATCAAAAAAAGGATGAGTTTGCTAAGCATGGGTATATATTTAATATGTACGTATTAATAAATTAGTTTAGTAAAGTCACGGGGATTTTGCAAGAGGGGAAATTTCACGTAAGATTGCTTACAACCTGAGTTCGATTCTAAATTTTTTATCGACCAGGTGGTTGCTGGTTGCTGAAAAATTAATCAAACTACAGATACGTACCGGTTTGAGGCAATATAGGTATCGCAACGGTGTATGTTAGCTGAATCAGGGATTGACAACCTAATACTGTTGTCAGTTATCAGCTTCGCACCCATCCATTTCCGTTGACTTCAGTCAACGGTTAAGCGCCTCCCCCTCATATTAACGCGGGGCTTTAGTCCCGCACCTTTCCACTCCTGCTCCACAATTCCAGCCACCCCTCTTTTCAAACCAAGGTGGCTCAGCAGGGAAGGATTTTCAATATATATCATACTACCATTTCGGGGCTAAAGCCGACGGTAATGGATATTCATTAGCTTTCCTACAAAAATTGTATATCCCGTAATAAGCCGTGGCACATAGTATTATAGGTTAATTACAAACTTTTAGTCGGACAGCAGTGTAAGCAAATATTAATCGAATTGAGGTTTACAATAATTGGCATTGAAACGATATTATGTGGCATCCCCGGGGTGAGTTTTAATGGGCCAATTTAAAATCTTGGGGAGTGGTATAAAAGTTATAAATTTCCCCACCTGTGTCACGGACCTTCTCCTTACGTTTCCTCCATGCTTGTCGGGACAGGCTTCGTCCGGAATGACCAATGGTGGATACAGATGTTACATTACATTACTCCCAGCTTTTATAATTGATCCGTTTTAACTTTTGCCTTAATCCGCAAATCCCTACATTTGCGGCGCCGATACTTCAGCAAAAAAATACATGTGATTGATTCCGCACGATAAACAACTAATAATTAGAATATAATTATGTCATCTACAGATATCGCACTGCTTACCGATCACCGGTACGTTGCCTCAGCAGCACCGGAAAACGACTGGTACTTTGGGAACATCCTCCGGGAGGATCAGCTGTTGCAGGAGGCCCTGAAAGAGCAGGGGTTTTCATCGATCCGAATCGACTGGGCCGATCCGGATGTCGATTGGTCTCAGTTCCGGTATGCGGTATTTCGTACGACCTGGAATTATTTTGATCATTTCCCGGAGTTTACGTCATGGCTGAAGCGGGTAGAACACCAGACACGACTGTGCAACGATGCCTCCATCATCTGGTGGAATCTTGATAAACATTATCTCGCTGATCTTGAAGCAAAGGGAGTACCGGTTGTACCCATGCGTTTTATTGAGAGCGGCAGCGAGGCTAATCTGAGTGAATTATTACGCGAAACCGGCTGGGAGGAAGCGGTGATTAAGCCGTGCGTATCCGGGGCGGCGAGGCACACATACAGGGTGAATCAGGAGAATGTTCGTGAGATTGAAAGGGTGATCAATCCGCTGCTCCACAATGAAGCTTTTATACTGCAGCCGTTTGTAAGGCAAATTATGGAAACCGGAGAGGATTCGCTGATGGTATTCAACGGCGAATTTACCCATGCGGTACGGAAAGTGGCCAAGCCGGGTGACTTCCGCGTACAGGATGATCACGGCGGCACTTACCATCGGCACACGCCTGACGAAGAGCAAATCAACCTGGCAGAGCAGGCCATGGAAGCTGTCAACCCGTCACCGGAATACGGTCGGGTTGATATGGTCAGAGATAACGAAGGCCGATGGGCTGTTATGGAACTGGAACTCATCGAACCTGAGCTCTGGCTGCGGCTGCATCCACCGGCCGCTGAAAAACTGGCCCGTGCAATCATAAAGAAAGTGGAATCCACAGCATAACCCATCTGTCAGATCCACAAGAATTTCAACCGGCCAAAACGTGACAGGTGTCCGAAACCTGTCAAAATGCCTAAGGATCGATTAATTCAGCAAGGGGCAGCTGTTAAGCAATAGCTACCATTACCAGCCAACAGCTACCTTAAACCTTGAACCCTTTGAACCTTGAACTACCACCAAACCTCCCAAAGGCAGAAAACTCCCGAATTACCCCAATTGCTTGAACTACAACAGGATGCCGGTAGTTGTCAAAAGGTAACAGGTATCAGAAACCTGTCAAAATGCCTAAGGTTCGATTAATTCAGCAAGGGGCAGCTGTTGAGCAATAGCTACCATTACCAGCCAACAGCTACCTTAAACCTTGAACCCTTTGAACCTTGAACTGCCACCAAACCTCCCAAAGGCAGAAAACTCCCGAATCACCCCAATTACCTGAACTACCTTTTAACCACAACCCAAAGCCATCAATGTAACAACGCCTCCTCGTCGTATTCGATATTGAACGACAAGCCGTCGACACACTGATTGTATTTATCCACGAGTTCTTTCTGATCACGTCCGCCAATGAAAATGTTGGCCAGCTCAAAACTGTAGCTGTCCTGCCCTTTAAGCTCGGTTAGGTGTATACCGTCTCTAACATGAATTTTTACTTCAAGACCCGGGATGAATTTCTTCAGTATTTTGATTTCGTCAGGTGTCGGGGATTTTACCACTTTTCCGCTGTCGAAGGTACGCAGCATGAAGTTGGCAGCTTTGTTAAAATGTCCGTTATACTCGAGGGGTTTGGGTTTACGTCCAAGCGCCAGATTGAGCATAATGGAGTGATGGGAAACCCCGTGTACCTTTTCAAAGATATCAGTATGAGCCTGGGAGATTCTCGGGTTGATTTCCAGCAGGTAAACCTCGTTGGCCGTCTGGTTGTAGAAAAACTCAATATTGAAAGGGGAGTTTTGCAAGCCGATTTGGTGGATCACCCGCCGGGTGACATCAGCCATACGGAACTGGATTTCCTGCGGTAGTACGGACGGATATTCGTAACGTGCAAAAGAGGAGCTGTTGTCTTCACGCACGGAATCCACGATGCCGTAGGCAACAACTTGATCTTCATACGCATAACCCTCCAGCGTACACATGTGCCCGGAAAGTAAACTTTCTGCAATACAGCTTTCTTTCATTTCGCTCAACTCGGAAGGGAGGTCATACAACCTCATGAACTCGTTAAAAGGCTCGGAGATATAATCTATGTGCTGACGTATTTCCGCTACACTTTCATTGAACTGAGGCTCTCCGTTGATGCGATAGGCCAGAAAAGAACGAAAAGATTTTATCGGCTTGATCCAATAGGGAGTAATCATATCCAGTTTTTCAAACGCATCATCGTCAAACGGGTCAAAGGCTTTAAACTGGGGGATGTGATCCTCGATGACTTTTTGCTGTTCCAGGCGGCTCCAGTACTTATTTTCACATTTTACCACGCTTTCCAGGGTAGGACCAGGCAGGTTGTAGTGATCAGCTATAATAGGAGTGATAATGGTACCGGGAAAATCATAATAAGAGGCTACGGCATCTATTTTTCCATGTGCGTCTATCCGCTCTTTACACTTGTTGATGAGCTGCTCAATATTAAACTCTTCAACATTGCGTATCTCACTGATTGTTAACGCTGCGTGAAAATCACACTCTTTCCCTTCCGGAGTGTTTTCCAGTTTTTTCAGATTGAAATCGTCCAGCCCGATAATGAATACTTGTTTCTTCTCCATATTACTCGCTCTTTGCCTGTTACATTGATACGTTTATAAGATCTTCAGATTAACTCAAACTGCCTGAGGTTTGGTACGCAAACATCAAAAAAAACGAAAAAAATTCCGGTTCTGATGATTGTTGTAATTCAATATGGCGCAAAGGTGTGGAAAGTTATTGTTTTTTTAGTGTATAATCCGGCATAATTGCCCGGCAATTAGGAAATCAGTTTGTGATAAGCCGGGTTGTTTTATCATTCAGTTAGTCCCCTGAGTTATGACCCGAACGACATTGGAGAAGTATCAGGTTCTTGCCTGCCTGTGCGCAATTGTTGCAGGACTAAGTTTCGGATTTTCTTTTCCGGAAATGGATGGGTGCGAAGCTGATAACTGACAACAGTATTAGGTTGTCAATCCCTGAATGAGCAAACATATAGCGTTGCGATACCTGGGGCTTCCTCAGCAAGTCACAGCAAACATAAATATCAACAACTTAGCTACTGGAATGGCTATTTAAAAATACAAGAAAAATACCACATATTGTGATTAATTTTGCATTTGTGTGACTCTGCATGCTTTTGCTCATCTACAAACAGCAGGATAACCAAAACCTAACGTATTAAAGCTAAGGGATGAACTTAATCGTCGTTCAATGAGTAAGTCCGTAGCGCAGCGAAGGACGACCGAACATAGCCCTGCCACAGGCATAGGCGACCGTTGCGGAGCAAAAGGTCGGGGTACGAGGATTAACCACCACCCAACATCCCGAGGCAAAACCGATGAACCTGCTTTAAATGGCCGCCGAGGGATGCACGGGAAAGTGACGGCCATCTACGACGCGAGGACGCGTGGTGATAATTGGCCGGTGCGGGGACGCACTCGGCCGGCGTTTGGGTTTTTGATAGATTTCTGTCACCTCAACAATAGTGCACCGGTACGGGGGATTAGGAGCTTCCATTGACAGATGTTTTTAGCCGCGGATTTTCGCGGATAGAACGCGGATTTTATGTGTTGATATTTCAACAACATAGCCAAAGTTTTTCCCGATAGTCGAATGAGCGGCGCATACGACCGGCATTAGAGTTTGTTTAGAGGTATTTTCTGTCAGTACTTCAATAGTGCTGGCCGTACGGGAAGGCTTAGGGGTTTCGGTTGGTGAGGGAAATCTGCCGGGAGTCGTTAGCTACCGACGGAGAGGGTTGGCAGGGCCGACAGCCGGGCTGCGCCCGACAGCCGGCGATTATAAATTAATTATCGGATTCTTCGGCCTCTTCATCCTCTTTATCCTCATCCTCTTCTTCTTCACGGTGGAGCTCTTCAACCACCTGCTCCAGATCCAACTCTTTAATGAAGACCGGTCCTTCATCCGTGATCTGAAAGAAGCTCATCCCGCTATTAATATGAGAGTTGGCAAAGTTAATTGTTGA
>SLQI01000447.1 GCA_007131535.1 Balneolales bacterium
AAGTGGCACCGCTGAGAAACCGGCGCTGCAAACCCGTATCGAAGTTGTATTGAAACTGTAAAAACCCTTCGGGATTAATTCTACGATGACGATAAAATATGCCTCGTAAATGGAAATATCCGTCATTTAAACTGGTCTGGGTTCCGATTCCAAGCAAATTAATGCGGTTTAGAAACAGGTACTGATGCCGTTCACTGAAATATGTCAGGTTAGCATCATTGCGTAGGTTCACTACACGCGTTCGTTGGTTGTTGATGTTAAATCCAAAAGACAAGCTGCCGGACCAAACCCCGGAGGTATCCGCATCAATGGTGTATTGTTCGATGTTGAGTACCTGGGCATCAGCATCATCTGCTTGCAAAAAAACCAGCAGGAGAATGATAATCGCCGCAGGGAAGCCATATACGATGCTATTTTGCATAACTGCTAATTAGTGTCTGTAAGAAAACTCATGATATCATTTGGAAACAACAGGTAATTAAGGTAAATCAGTAGATTAAGAAAAATTGGGTATTTGGCTCCATGAGTTGCTTTAAACCCAATTACCTGAATTACCGAATTACCGAATATACGGCACCAGATATTGGCATTTTTTAAGATAATACCTGTTTTCTTACAGGCATTAATTACTTGATCGATAATAAAAATTCCAGCATATCCTTAAAATATTAGTCAAATAAGTTCCAGATCGTGCTTTTCAGATCTGGCTGTCACTTCTTGATCAACCAATATTCCCAAAAAAGATTTTTTTTAAAAGATGTGAGCCGTTATCGGTCGTTTTGGTTTGATCAATAAAAATAAAAATTGTAACTACTACCCATTCAATAAAATGTGGTTCAGTTCAATACAAAATTATATCAATGATGTCTGTGCGTTTTATTTTGATTTCAGGTTTGCTGCTGTTGGTTTTGTTTAGTGCATGTGAAGATGCTGATTTTCAGGTAAAAACCGGAGCCGAAGTATTAATTGAAGACCATCTCGATCTTCTTGAAGATCGGCGAGTTGGTATCGTCACTAACCACTCTGCTATGATCGGGGATTCCCATCTGATCGATATGTTGGATGATCGTGATATTACCATCACCGCTCTGTTCGGCCCGGAACACGGGATCCGTGGTGATGCAGACGCCGGTGCCGCCGTCGAGGACGGAGTTGATCAGCAAACCGGAGCTCCGATCTACAGTCTGTATGGGGAGACACGAAAACCTACCCCGGAAATGCTGGAAGATGTGGATATACTGATTTTTGATATCCAGGATATCGGAGCGCGATTCTATACCTACATCTCTACTATGGGTTATACCATGCAGGCCGCTGCTCGCGAGGATATCCCATATGTAGTACTGGATCGACCCAATCCGCTCGGCGGTGAATTAACCGAAGGATTTATTCTTGAAGAGGAACACCAATCCTTCGTAGGCCTTTACCCTATTCCGGTTACCCACGGCCTGACCGTGGCTGAACTGGCCCTTATGATCAAAAACGAAGATTGGCTTGAGGGCCTGGAAGGTCTTGAATTGCACACTTTGGAGCTTGAAAACTGGTCGCGAAATATGCTCTGGCCCGAAACCGGACTTGACTGGATTCCGCCCAGCCCGAATATACCTGATTTTGAAACAGCGCTTATCTATCCCGGTGCCTGCTATTTCGAAGGAACCAATATCAGTGAGGGCCGGGGTACTTACGAGCCCTTCCGGAAAATCGGTGCGCCCTGGGCCGACGGCGAATTGATAGCCGAAGAGCTCAATGCGAGAGATATTCCGGGAATTGAGTTTGAGGCGATTACCTTCACCCCGAAAAGTATTGAGGGTATGTCGGAATATCCCAAATTGGAAGATGCGGAGCTGGAAGGAATCCGCTATCATGTCACGAATCACGAGGCGGTTGAGCCTATGGCTTCCGGCATCCATGTGATGGAGGTGTTTTACAATCACGTTCCCGGCGATGAACGAGAAGACTTTTTTATCGAATCCGGGATGCATCGCCTGAGCGGAACCGAGCGCTATCTCAACCAATTATTGGAGGGCAAAACGGCTGATGATATCATTGAAAGCTGGCAGGACGAGGTTGAAGAGTTTAATGAGTTACGAGAGGCATACCTGATATACTAAATCATTTTATCCGCAAAATCTCATCACAAGAACAAACCCAACTTTTCTTGTGATGAGTTCTTAATCAACTCCGGAACTCAATACCGAGGCAAATACGCTGCTATCCACATTGCCGCCGGTAATCACCACGGCAACCCGGCGACCGGCAATTTTTGATTTTTCCTGAATCGCGGCGGCTGTCCCGGCAGCGCCTGCACCTTCACTTACGTTGTGAGTACATTCAAAAAGTGTCCTCATAGCCAAAGCTATTTCGTCGTCCGTAACGGTTACGATGCGACCCACTCCCCTGCGGATGACTTCCAGTGCATCCGGATCAGGTATTCGGCAAGCCAGGCCATCGGCAAGCTTGGTGTTCACCGGGGATTCCACAGGTTCTCCGGAATCGAAAGATTCAGCATAGGCCCGGGCATGAGCTGAAACCACGCCGACAATTTCGGTTTTCAACCCCAGTGCGTCACGAACAGCTATCATTCCACAGATTCCCGAACCCATCCCAATCGGGACATAAACCACGTCAGGTTCCGGGACCGATTTGAGCAACTCATAGCTATAGGTAGCAACTCCTGAAACGAGAAGAGAATGAAAAGACGGCATCATGTGCATCCCCCGCTCCTGTGCGAGACGGCGGGTGTATTCCCTGGACTCCTGAAAGTCCTCCCCATACTCAATGAGCTCAACGCCAAGAGCTCGCATTGCGGCATTTTTTTCTAAGCTGTTTCCTTTTGGCACAACAACGGTCGCCGGTATCCCGTATCGACGGGCGGCGAAACCGATAGATTGTCCGTGATTACCTTTAGTCGCGCTAACCACTCCGTTATTTAGGTCTCCCGTTGGGATAAGGTGATCAAAATAAACCAGCCCGCCACGGATTTTGAAAGCACCTACCGGTGTGTGATTTTCATGCTTGATCCAAACTTCCGTTCCCAGTCGATCACAAAGCAAAGGCCAGCAATACTGAGGAGTAGCCGGCATTTCGGAATATACGGTTTCTGCCGCCTTTTCAATATTGGTTAAATTGAGCTGCATAGGAAAATGGTTTGAGAGAAACTATTGCTGCTTTGGTAAGATTCTTAGTAGACAATGTATTAATGGTAATGGAGGAATTCCGGAGTTTCCGCTACATGCAGTCCGGATATCTATGCCGTCTGAAACAATAGCATAGCACTCAGGTTCAGCATTTACAAGTAACCGTTTTTCGGTTCCCATGCGCTGATTATGTGATCTCATTTTACAGGTTGAAAATTGAGGCCATCTCAGCCCCCCTCTCACCATTCGGGTTTGTCCCATATAGATTTTTTGATTTTAGTGATAGTGAATACTACACCTTAATTCCCTGTCTATCAAAATGTAGCAACTCCAGACTCCATGCTTCGTGGATTTGTAAATCGCGGGTCTTTATTTAAATATAAGATTGAGCGCACACCGATGAACCACCGATTCTTGCGATCGCGGCTTTATCGGATGACACTAATGGGACAACGTATGATTCCGGTTTTATTCAAAATTTCACTACAGATTGATAAGAACAGATTTTTGTGTTCTTATCACTACTGTCCGACTAAAACTTCAAACTATCCTAAAATGCTCTGTGCTACATCTGATTACGGGGTATTATTTTTTTGTAGTGTAGTTAATAAGGATCCATTACCGTCGACTTTAGCCCCAAAATTTGCAGGGTCGAAGCCAACGAAAATGATATGTAGCTGATACTTTTTTAAAAAATCAGAATATAGAACATAACTTGAAGTTAAGTCGAAGTGTCGTGAGAAAACGCCAGGATCAAGGTGCGCGAAGCTCCCTAAAAGCGCAGTGTACAACCCGTACATGAGCATTTTTGGGACGAGCGGAACGAAGATATTGGCGTTTTCTTGCAGACACTAACTAACTAAAAACTAGTCGGACAGTAGTGGTTTAAAACTATTTAATTCCTGATTTAAAAAAAATTTATGCCCATAGGCGCTTCCTGTATCATAAGTAAGCCTTATATGGGTTAAATTATATATTTCGGTCAGTGATGAGTTCGAATGATCATAAGATTTTGTAAGTTTGATCTGGTATATCAAACAATCATGAGAACCCGATATAGCTTGAGTAACAAATAAATCCGAACATATTAATCAGTAAGACAAATTATATTATGAGTAGTGAAAACAATTGCCCGTTTAGTAGTGGCTCATTACGGGAAGCTGCCGGTGGCGGTACCAGAATTCGTGAC
The DNA here is from genome assembly GCA_007131535.1 of Balneolales bacterium. Taxonomy (GTDB): domain Bacteria; phylum Bacteroidota; class Rhodothermia; order Balneolales; family Natronogracilivirgulaceae; genus SLJN01. The sequence goes on from SLQI01000447.1 coordinate 4,327, forward strand.
TGGTGGCCCAATAAACTCAACCTGAATATTCTGCGCCAGCACTCTTCAAAATCCGACCCGATGGGCGAAGATTTTGACTATGCTGAAGAGTTTAAGAAACTGGATCTGGAAGCTGTAAAGAAAGATCTCCATGAATTAATGACCGACTCCAAAGACTGGTGGCCGGCAGATTATGGTCACTATGGCCCGTTGATGATTCGGATGGCATGGCATAGTGCCGGTACCTATCGCGTAGTTGACGGCCGTGGCGGTGGTGGCACTGGCAATCAGCGTTTTGCACCGGTAAACAGCTGGCCCGACAACGTAAACCTGGACAGAGCTCGCCTTCTGTTGTGGCCGGTCAAGAAAAAATACGGCAGAAAAATTTCCTGGGCCGACTTGATGATCCTGGCCGGAAATGTCGCTCTGGAATCAATGGGCTTTAAAACCTTTGGTTTTGCCGGTGGACGTGAGGATATCTGGGAGCCGGAAGAAGACATCTATTGGGGCTCGGAAGGCCAATGGCTTGATAGTCAGCGCCACACCAAAGAGGGTGAGCTCGAGGAGCCACTCGGCGCCGATCACATGGGACTGATTTATGTAAATCCGGAAGGTCCGGATGGTGAACCGGATCCGGCCAAAGCGGCGCATTATATCCGCCAAACTTTTGCCCGTATGGCGATGAATGATGAAGAAACGGTTGCGCTCATAGCCGGTGGTCATACCTTCGGAAAAACCCACGGCGCATCCACTGAAGACCACCTCGGTCCCGAGCCGGAAGCTGCTCCCATGGAGGAGCAGGGGCTTGGCTGGAGCAACTCCTACGGCAGCGGTAAAGCCGGCGACACCATTACCAGCGGACTCGAAGGAGCCTGGACGGAAACTCCCATTGAATGGACCAACAATTTCTTTAAGAACCTGTTCGAGTACGAATGGGAGAAACACAAAGGCCCCGGTGGTAAATGGCAATGGAGACCAAAAGACGGCGCCGGCAAAGACCTTGTACCGGATGCTCACGATCCGAATAAAAAGCATCAGCCGTTTATGCTTACCACGGACCTCTCACTTAAAGTAGATCCTGCTTATGAGAAGATCTCACGCCGTTTCTACGAGAATCCGGATGAATTTGCCGATGTTTTTGCTCGGGCATGGTTTAAGCTCACTCACCGGGATATGGGACCCAAAGCCCGCTACCTCGGACCCGAGGTTCCTGATGAAGATCTGCTTTGGCAGGATCCCATCCCTGAGGTAACCCATGAGGTGATTAACGACAAGGATATTGCACAGCTTAAAAAGGAGATCCTGGACTCAGGTCTGTCAGTATCTGAATTAGTATCTGCTGCATGGGCTTCAGCATCTACCTTCCGGGGGTCCGATATGCGGGGCGGCGCTAATGGTGGTCGCATCCGTCTGGCTCCTCAGAAAGACTGGGAGGTCAACAATCCTGCTCAGCTGTCCAAAGTTCTGAATACACTTGAAGACATTCAGAGTAAGTTCAACAGCGCTCAATCCGGCAACAAGAAAGTATCCCTGGCCGACCTCGTCGTTCTGGGTGGATGCGCCGGAGTTGAAAAGGCAGCTAAGGACGCCGGGCATAACATCAATGTGCCGTTTACTCCGGGCCGTGCTGATGCCACACAGGAGCAAACCGACGTGGAATCCTTTGAGTGGCTAAAACCGGCAGCGGACGGATTCCGTAACTACTATGAGCCTAAGCATCAAACCACTCCGGAAGAGATGTTGGTTGATAAAGCTCAGCTGCTCACCTTAACACCTCCCGAGATGACCGCACTTTTAGGCGGCATGCGTGTGCTGAACACCAACTACGATCAATCAGATTACGGCGTCTTCACCGATAAACCGGGAACCTTAACCAACGATTTCTTCAAAAATCTTACTGATTTTGAAATCAGCTGGAAGGCAACTTCGGATAAAGAAGAGATCTTTGAAGGCCGCGACCGCAAAACCGGTGAAGTTAAGTGGACCGGTACCCGCGCTGATTTGATCTTCGGTTCCAATACCGAGCTGCGTGCCCTTGCTGAGGTATACGCATGTGAGGATGCCGAAGAAAAATTCGTAAAAGACTTCGTCGCAGCCTGGGATAAGGTCATGAATCTGGACCGGTTCGATCTGGATTGATCAAAGCCTTAGTACGAAGTTCTTTTTTTCAAAAGAAATCAAAAAAGGCAGCCTGACAACGGGCTGCCTTTTTTTATTCAGGCTATCCGCAAAATGTCAAAACAAAATTAGTCCTTACCAATTTAAATCTGCCATTCCCATAAAATCTGCAGCGTAGGCCCGGATAATACTTCTTATACCCACCATGCGAAGAGTGTAACTCCACCCCCTATCAACGCTGCATATAGAATGATTTGCCACGACTTTTTGCGGTCTTTTGCACGAAATTCGGCTTGAGTTACCGTATCCGTTTGACCGGCGTCCCCGAAATTAAACAGGTGAGCCAAACCGAAATAGACGCAAAACCGCATGTAGCCCTGAAGCAACCCCATAGCTGCCAACATAGAAGGGATAAAAATCGCCACTCGCCATCCTTGTTCGACCTCATTCCAAACGAAATAGATCAAAAGTGCTATGGTGATAATCAGACCGAACCACCCCGTTCGGATTCGTTTTTTGATTTCTGCCGGCCCGATATTGCAAACCCCTGGCACATAGCTCTCTCGTGAATTCTTAGTTGATTGATCCGAATTACGCTTCATAAACCCGGTGCTTTTTTTTTGATCAATAATCCTGAAAAATATGCCTGTTAACTTCATCAACCCGGCTATGAAAACCCGAGTTCGATTCAAAATTTTATATCGACCGGAAGATGGCTTTGGGTAAATGCGAAGTCTGTTGTTGGTAGCTGGTCAACTACCACAGTTGCTATCAGCTTTGCTCCCATTCATTTCCGTTGACTTCAGTCAACGGTTGAGCACCTCCCCTCATATAAACGCGGGGCTTAGCTCCGCACCATTCTGCTCCTGCTCCACAACTCCAGCCATCCTTCTTCTCAAACCGAGGTATCCCTACATGGAAGAATTTTAATATATGTCAAACTATCTGTACGGGGCTAAAGCTCCGTTTTTGTGGTCGGCAGGGGCGCCGTTTACCCGTTGACTGAAGTCAACGGAAATGGATGAGTGACGTGTGTGAGACTTTGGGTGTTCAAACTAAAATCAGAGAGGTGAGGAGATAGTACAGCATTGTGGCAGTTTTGTTGTACTTCTGACGATCAAAGC
>SLQI01000508.1 GCA_007131535.1 Balneolales bacterium
CCACTTGCCGTGATCGGTAAATTTTCCGGGGATGAACTCTCCCCTGTCCGGTTTCAACAGATTCTCTTTCCCGGCAAAAAACTCATCACTGGCACTTAAAACCTCTCCGCCCAGCTTCTCGACAGCCAAATCCACCAGACCGGTAAAGATCGGTTCCTCATTAACGGGCTTGTTTTCCTGCATCAACTTGCTTCCTCAGGCTAAAAAGTAAAGTTTACAACATCATCCGATACCTTAAGTAAATTAACAAGTGAGTGTAAATCAACAAATTAAATATGGAGGGGGTTTTAGCAGTTGGAAAAATCATGGGGTTGTCTATTTGCAGAAATATCCAGCTCCTTTTTAAACCTTAGTCCTGACGGGCCTCGGGGTTATGGAGTGCGATGGGTTTTCTATGGCCAATTACTGAATTTGGGGAGTGGTATAAAAGTTATAAATATTCCCACCTTTGGTCATTCCGGACGACGACGTAAGGAGGAGATCCGGGATCCAGGAGTTCCTGGCAATGATGGTAGCTCTTTCAGCTACAGCTCGTCATACAAGTCCTTCCATCCAGGGTTAAGCTGGTCGATCAATCACACTTTCCAGTTTCTAAGCCATATTTTGATTGTTAAGTTTAAAGTCAAGAAGTTCAATTTCAACTGTCTATAAAACGAAGTATACACCATATTCGATGATCATATCAGAATTTATAAAGTCAATCCGTGCTAATCTTATGGTAAATAGAATGTGCTTTTGGATTAAATGAGAACTTTTTAAACTTTGTTGCTTCTAACCCTTGGATCCCGGATCTCCTCCTAACGTCGTCGTCCGGGATGACCAGTGGTGGAAACAGATGTTATATTACGTTACTCCCCAGCTTTTGAAATTGATCCACCCCAGACTGGATTTTGAGTTAACTGACTAACCAGTATGATGATTCCAGACAGCCAGGATATATCAATAGATAGTTTAGAATCGAACGCAGGCTGGTAGCAATGGATAGATCGGAATGTCTTCAGCAAATCATCCCGCTACCCATCTCCCCTAAGATTCAAACGGATAAACCTGTTCCCCGCGAAGCCAGGTTGCGGTTACCACTCCCTGAAGCTGCTGACCCTCATACGGCGTAATTTTGTGACGATGATAGAGGCGTGCTCCCTGAACATGAAAAGATTTGTCAGGATCCCAGACGGTAAGGTTCGCCTCATAGCCGGGCTCAATTCGGCCTTTCAGGTGATCCTGACCGATGAGGCGGGCCGGGTTTTCAGCGGTTAGCCGGGCTATATCAACCGGGGAGATATTGCGCTTTTGGAGGGCCGTCCACAGCACGGGTAACATCAATTGCAATGAAGAGATGCCACCCCAGGCTTTTGTAAGATCGCCGCTGCGCAGTTCTTTGAGTTCCGGTGGACAAGGCGAATGATCCGTTGCCACAAGATCAATAGCCCCATCTACAATAGCGGCATGTAACAGATCCCGGTTGGCGGCATCGCGAATCGGAGGCGCGCATTTGAACCGGGGGTCTCCGTCCGGAATCTCATCCGAACAAAAGAACAGATAATGGGGCGTGGTTTCCACCGTGACCGGAACTCCTTCCGATTGCGCTTTTCTGAGCGTCAACAAACCCAGTGCCGCCGAAAGATGGACAATATGGACCCAACAACCCGTCTCCCTGCTTAACCCGGTCAGCAGGTTGATCGCATCAGCTTCCCACTGGGCCGGACGAGAGTGCAGATACTGTTCATAGCTGTCCGGTTTGGTAACTTCAGGAGCATTTTCGGTGTCGGTCAGTTCCGCATGAACCAGCAATGGTTTACCATGCCGGGCCAGAACCGGCATCGCTTTACGCAGCCCGGCTTCGGTAACCGGTGGGAATTCATTGATGCCGGAATCACACAAAAACGCTTTAATCCCCACCACTCCGGCTTCCAGAAGCGGCTCAATCTGATCTTCTTTGCCGGGAACGAGTCCACCGTAAAACAGACAATCTACCACCTGTTTTTCACGGGCTGCCTGCTGTTTTTGCTTCAACGCTTTTATTGAAGTGGTAACCGGACTGCTGTTCAGCGGCATATCCACGAGGGTAGTCACCCCTCCCGCAGCGGCTGCCCGGGTGGCCGTTTCGAAGCCCTCCCAGTCGGCCCGGCCGGGCTCGTTAATATGAACATGCGCATCAATCAGACCCGGCATAATTACCTGATCCCCGTAATCCACTACCGGAACATGATCGGGTATTTGAGCAGAATGAAGCACATCAGCAATTTTTCCGTCTTCGACGAGAATGCCCAGTTTCTGCACCTTTCCCTTCGACACAACCCGCCGGGAAGTAATAATCCGAGCTTGTGACATAGTGTTTAGATTTTTTTGTAATGGTCTTTCAGGCTTACCCGTTTATTTTTTCCGACCACATAATCACATGCCGGCTAATCTATACCGGGTTCACACAAATCCGTCAAGGATACGGCAGCTAATTTTTAACCCTGCAAAAGCTGCAATACGACCTTAAACGACCGACAAGGATGCTGATTTGTAATTTTTAAACTTAGGCCTAATTTAAAAATTATTGAGTTAGCACAAAGCAAAATGTTGGTGTAGTTTTTTGCCGCGGTTTATAACGGATTTTTTTGCCGCGGATTGGCGCGGATGCTCGCGGATTTTTTGTGATGTTATTCAACTTTAGCAGCTAATGGAGTATATATGTCCCGGATTCATTAGTGCGGAATTAATGGGTGGGTCCGGGTCTACCCATTACTCTGCTGCTAATGATCTGGAAGTGAATACATTGCATAGCATGGCTGTATAACCAAATGAGGTTTTAACTTAGAAATTAAAATATTAGTTTATCGCCACACTACTAAATAACCCACTTTTATTTCTTCTCAAGCCATATATCAAATGACATCCGGAATAAACTGATTTTGTTAACCTCATATATTTTTATGCCATGTTAAACAAAGCTCTTCATTACTCATTCTTGTTTACATTCTCGCTCATCTGGGGGTGTTCTAATTCAGTGGGACCGGTAAATGAGGATATCCCTTCTACTTCAATCGAATTTGCACTTGAGGAAACGAGCCATGTCGAATTATGGATAGAAAATGCCTATCAGACAAGGGTCATTACACTTGTTGATGAGAAGCGAGATGCCGGAGTACATACTGTTTCTTTTGATATGGTTGACTCGAAAGGCAACCGACTTCCGGATGGACTCTACACCTATCACCTGGTTTCAGATTCTTTTTCTACCTCCAATACAGTAGTTTTATTCAGATATTAGGAGAAGTGACAATGATGTTTAAATATTTGCTATTCTTATTAACCACGTTGTTATTCGTTACTTTGACGTCACCCGAAGAGGTCAAGGCCCAGGAAAGACTCGGCTTTTCCGTTTTCCCCGGATACCATGTAATTAATTCAGACCAAATATCTGCTGAACCGGATGTATCTCAGACGGACTGGATGTATGGCGGAAGTTTAGCTACCCGGTTCCGGATGAATGACATGCCATTTGAATACGCGATTGGTTTCGCTTACGGTAACTCAACTATTCTTGATCGAATTAGCACTATTAGTTATGAGCCGGGTTACTATGTGGATCTACGCTACAGAACACTTCCCCAGGAAATATTTTGGATAAGGCCGATAACTGACAGAATAGAGCTGTTGACAGGAGTTAACGTGACAATTCAGGATCGGACTTTGAAGTATTTTGATCTGAATGTAAAAGATGATCGGTTATTCAGTATGGGAGTTGGGCTGTCCGGGAAACTTCACCTGGTCCTGAATAAATTCAGCTCTGACAATGGCATCGTTTTTATGAATCTATCTGCCAGGTGGACAGAATTTATCTACCACAATGAAAAAAACAGGAACCTTGATGATTTCACTCTTAGACATGTTATGCTGAGCCCGCAACTTGGTGTTTCGTATAGCATTTAGTGTCTGTAAAAAAACGCCAAAACTTTCCTGATCATAGGGGTTGAACAGCCTTCAGGAGTATATAAAGGCTGTTCAAGGTTAAAAGAGTTCAAGGTTCAAGGGAGGCGTTGCAGAAATAAAGAGTTTTTACGAAGCAAAAAAGCACTCCCTCACTCCATCATTCCCTTCCCCTGCACTTCCGTTCCCATCCGGGAGAATTCTACTGCTCATCTTGTTAATTTGTTAAAATTGCCTACTTTATTCCTGTTACAAGTATCATTATGGAGAATAGCGTGGTTAACTGATGTGATTCCACATTCAATACAGATTTAGATAGTGTCTCTAAGAAAACGCCAATATCTGCGTTCCGCTCTATTTTTAGGAATTGGGTAATTAAGGGATTGAGGTAAATAGGGTTCCAAGCAGCCAATGGAGCCATGTACCTATTTACCTTAATTCCTCAATTACCTTAATTACCCTTTTTTAGGACACTATGCGTTTTCTTACAAACATAGATAAAGGGGATTTATGGAACAGGATGTCTCTTTGTTGTCCAGGTTTGCTGAATCGGAGGAGCAAGCTATTAAAGAACAGGTTCGCTCTCTGGACCGGCCGGCTTTTGAAAACCTGCTGGAGGAGTTGGCCGGGGACTTTCATAAAGTGCTGGATTCGCTCAATCACTTGAATCTTCCGGATATCGAACAGGTTCTGGATTCGCTGGTTGAAACTTTCAGCTATAAAATCGGGCGAATTTTGGAAGCGGACCGCTCCACCCTTTTTGTGGTGGATGATAATGCGGGGCAACTGTGGTCGAAAGTTGCCACCGGTCAGGGGGATGACATTCTGGAAATCACCTTGCCTATGGGCGAGGGACTGGCCGGCTATGTGGCCGAAACGGGAGAAACACTCAATATTCCGGACGCTTACCGGGATGAGCGGTTCAATCCCGAAGTGGATAAAAAGTACGGTTATCGCACCAAAAACATCCTCTGTATGCCGCTTACCAACAGTGATGATGAGACCATCGCGGTGGTACAGCTGCTGAATAAACAAACGGCGGATCATTTTACGGAGGAAGATGAAGAACTGCTTGCCCGGTACGGTCACTATGTTTCTGTAATTTTTGATTCGGCGCAGAAATTATTCGAAGTCGCCCGGAATCAACGCGGTATCGAGGCCCTGATGAATGCGACCTCCATATTGGCGGAAAGCCTGAACCTGGAGAAAACGCTGTCTACGGTAATGGATGAAGCCCGCGACCTGTTGCATGCCGAGCGGTCTACCCTCTTTTTACTGGATGATGAAACCGCTGAGTTATGGTCGATTGTCAAAAAAGAAGACGGCTCCACCATGGAAGTCAGGATACCGGATAACAAGGGAATTGCCGGACATGTAGCCCAAACCGGAGAGATTCTGAATATTCAGGATGCCTACGAAGATGACCGGTTTAATCCGGAAGTGGACAAGAAAACCGGGTATCGCACCAAAACCATTCTGTGCATGCCGGTATATAATTCTGATGATAAACTGATTGGCGTCACCCAGTTGATCAACAAGAAAAACGGTGTGTTCACCAAGTCGGATGAGTATTTCATGAATATCTTTAACGCCCAGGCGGGTATCGCTCTGCAGAATGCCAAGCTGTTTGAGGAGGTGGCTACCCTGCAGCAATACCAAAAAGATATTTTGCAAAGCTTATCGGATGCGGTAATCGCCACAAAAACGGACGGTTCGATCAAGAGCATCAACAGATCAGCCATCGAAATATTTGGCCTGGAACAGGAAGTAGCGACCGGCAAAAAAATCTGGGAGGTGCTGGCTGTGGAAAAACTGCAGGAGTTGCTTGATAAAGTTATAAATGAAGGAGAAGCGCAGTATTATCCCGACCAGGAAGTCTCTGCTGTGGCCGACCCGGAAGCGAAAAACCCGACAGACCAGCAGGAGCAAGATGTTCGGAATGTAAATATCACGATAAATCCGCTGAGGAACGGAGGCGGCTCGGTCTACGGCACTCTTTTAACTTTGGAGGATATCAGTCAGGAAAAGCGGATGAAGAGTACGCTCTACCGCTACATGTCCCAGGAAGTGGCTGAACAGATCATGTCGCAAAAGGGAGAATCTATAATGGAAGGCGACCGTCATGAGGTATCCATTCTGTTCTCCGATATCCGCGGCTATACGCAGCTGACCGAAGAGCTGGATGCGGGGGAAGTGGTAGAGCTGCTGAATGAGTACTTCGAGACCATGGTGGAGTCGATTTTTGAATACAAAGGCACCGTCGACAAGTTTATCGGTGATGCGATAATGGCGGTGTTTGGCGCTCCTCTGTACCTTGAAAATCATCCCTGGCTATGCGTGCAGGCGGCTTTGAGCATGCGTCATAATTTGAAGAATTTCAATGAGAAAAGAGTGCAGGATGGCAAGTCACCAATCAGCATTGGTATTGGAATCAGTTCGGATATTGTGGTCAGCGGTAATATCGGGTCGAGCAAACGCATGGATTACACGGCAATCGGCGACGGGGTGAACATGAGCGCCCGGCTGGAAAGCATCACCAAACTGTACGGATGTGATATCATCATAAGTGAATACACACAACAAAAGCTCCCGAAAGATGTCGCCCTGCGGGAACTGGATTTGATCCGGGTAAAAGGCAAAACCGTGCCGATGAAAATTTTTGAAGTCATCGGGGGCACCGACTACCGGCTGACCAAACAAGAAGCTGAGTTTCAGGAGCTGTTTGAACAGGCCAATGAGCTGTATCGCAAGGGATCATTTAATGAAGCCGATGCGCTGTTTAAACAAGCACAGTCCGTCTTTAACCACCCCTCCTGCGATGTATTCATTAAGCGTTGCGAGCACATGCTGAACAACCCGCAGGCAGCCGAAGACTGGGACGGCGTATGGACGATGCAAACCAAGTGACCGAGCTGAAATGAAGCTCGATTGTTTTCCAGAAAGATTTTTGAACCGCGGACGTTTGCGGATTTTGTGCAGATTTTTTTTGCCGCGGATTGGCGTGGGTGCTCGCGGGTTTTGTGGGATGGTGTAAAATTAGGGATGGAGGGTATAGAACTAAGTTCGGAGTCGAGAGACCGTATAATAAGGCATTTTCGAGACAACAACGCCCCTGGTGTAAATTTCACACGAAATGTACGAGTGATAGCGAATCCCGTGCAAATGAAATGCGGGTTATAGTCTTATACAACTGACACAGACCTTTGCGATTCTGATAGCTACCGCTAATAATTCTGATCGCAAAATAAACCTGACCCAATGATTACGATTTGCGATATGCCAAAGGCAGGATTGATTTGTCCGATTAATATTACTTATCGGACAGGTAAACCAGATTGGCATTACTGTCCTATAAGAATGATTATCACCATCTTATCGAACAAAAATGACGTATAAGTTTGCGGGTGAACGGGTTATTGGACATATTGGGGTGGAGTTTGCCCGGATAATATGGTGTTAGCACACCTAAATTCATCCTATTCTCCATAATGCCTATTTTGAGGCATGAAAAAAACTGGTCCAAAAATAAACTCGTCGTTGTTGGTGGCCCGAATGGGTCTGGAAAAACAACATTAGCTCGTGAAATTCTGGATGAGCAGGATTATGAGTACATCAGTGCCG
>SLQI01000229.1 GCA_007131535.1 Balneolales bacterium
CCAGCAACCCACAACTAAAGGCTTTGGTGATCAGTGCAGGTAAAAAATTAAAGCGAAAGAATTTATAATATCATATTTTAGGAGGCTTTTGCACCTGCCGGCCTGCAGATGCACTGGCTTCTTCTACAGTTGCAGAGGATAAATAATCGGATCGGCTATACAGGCGATTTCCTCTGCGCACCAATTGATTTGTCTTGTAATTTAACGGCAATTTTAATTTATCTATCTCATATCTAATGGTACTTAACCCCATACGTTACGTAACTTTTCTGTACAGACTGTTACCGGTTCTGCTTCTGGGCGGAGCATTCATGGTTATCCAGCCGGATACCGGATCGGCTCAGGCTCTGGATCAACAGGATTTATCCGAAGTAAGTGCTGAGGATATCAGCGATGAAGAGCTCAGGCGCTATATGCGGCGGGCGGAAGCTGAAGGCATTTCCGAGTCCGAGGCTCTGCGTATGGCCCGAGAGCGGGGGATGCGTCAGTCCGAAATTGATCAGCTGCGCAACCGGATTGAAGCCATGGAGATGGAAGATCTCGATGATGAAGACGAGCTCCGCCGTGAAGAAGATATGGAAGAACGGGATGATCTCGAACCGGATACGTTAGAGATCACAGATGAAGAACGCCGCATTTTTGGTTACTCCCTGTTTGCCGAACGGGAAATTAGTTTCGAACCATCGGTCAGTATTCCGACCCCCAAAAATTATCAGTTGGGACCAGGTGATGAGTTGATTATCGATATCTGGGGGGAAACCGAAAACACCTACCGCCTCGAGGTAAATAATGAAGGTAATATCCCCCTGGAAAATCTGGGACCGGTTTATGTTAACGGACTTACCATCGAGGAGGCCAACGATAAGATCTTGCAAAACCTGAAGCGCTTGTACTCCGGCCTGCGATCCGGCAGCAATCAGAATACCTGGGCGCTGGTAAGTCTCGGCAGAGTCCGCAGTATCCAGGTTACACTGATGGGAGAAATTAATACGCCCGGCACCTACACCATGTCCTCGCTTTCAAGTGTGTTTAACGCGTTGTATCTCTCGGGCGGACCCAATGGCACCGGTTCATTCCGGACGATCGAGGTGATCCGCGATAACGAAGTCGTCTCGGAGCTGGATTTGTATGATTTTTTAGTCCACGGAGACCAGAGCGATAATATCCGGCTGCGGGATCAGGATGTGATCAAAGTCAACCCGTACCAGGAGAGGGTGGAAGTCGAAGGCGAAATAAAACGCCCGGGGATCTACGAAATGAGAGAAGGGGAGACCCTGGATCGCCTCATCGAGTATACCGGCGGTTTTAATGAATATGCCTACACCCGACAGGTAACCGTTCACCGCAATACGCCGACTCAGCGCTCCATCATCAGCGTAAATAATGATGGATTTGGCGACTTTGAAATGCAAAGCGGAGATAGTGTGGTAGTAGGCGAAATTCTCGATCTGTATGAAAACCGGGTCATCATCAATGGTGCGGTATGGCGGGGCGGTGAATTTGAGCTGAAAGAGGATATGACCCTGTATGAGTTGATTGAAGAAGCTGATGGACTCCGTCCCGACGCATTTCAGTCACGCGCGGTGATCTACCGGGTCAGGGATGATTTTACCACCGAGGTGATTCCGTTCAGCGTATCACAACTGATGAATGATCCCGAAGAACACGACATAAAACTTCGCCCCGGGGACGAGGTGCGCATTCCCAATATCTTCGAGATGCGGGAAGAGTATCATGTCACGATCAGAGGTGCGGTGCAGCAGACCGGCGAGTTTCATTTCCGGGAAAATATGTCTCTGGAGGATCTGATCCTCGAAGCCGATGGCTTCCTTGATGCGGCCAGCGAAGCGCAGATCGAAGTAGCCCGGCGGGTTGAAGGAGAAGCATCTCCGGAATATCGGGGCCGGCAGATGGCCGAAATCTTCCGGTTTGAAGTTGACCGGGATCTCAGTCTGGATGAAGAAGCCCGCGACTTCAGGCTTCAGCCTTTCGATCATGTATTCGTGCGCCGCAAGCCCGATTACCAGGAACAGATCAACGTGAGTGTTGAAGGCGAGTTGATGTACCCCGGGGATTATGCGCTTGAAATGCGTAATGAGCGGATCTCCGATATTATTGAACGCGCCGGTGGACTCACCGAGGAGGCCTATCTGGAAGGGGCTACTCTGATTCGCCCGAGAGACTCTGAGGAGCGTCCTGAAGTGGATCTGGACTTTATTGATCCCGAGTCCGATACCATTGATATTGACGATCAGCGGGATGAAGTGTATGTGGGTATTGACCTGGTGAGCATTATGGAAAACCCGGGGTCTGCGGAAGATTTGTATCTGCGGGAGGGTGATGTTCTCAGTATACCGGAAGAGCCGCAGACCGTACGCATTAGCGGAGCTGTACTACGGGAGACCGAAGTGCGCTACCGGGAAGGATTCAGCTATCGCGATTACATTAACCAGGCCGGCGGGTACGCCGAAAATGCGAGGGAACGCCGGGGGTATGTGATCTACGCCAACGGCGAAGTTGACCGCCGCCGCAGTTTCCTCTACCTAACCAGCAGTCCGGATATCGAACCCGGCGCCGAGATCATCGTCCCCGAACGTCCCGAACGCGATCGCCTGACTACCAGTGAAATCGTCTCCATCTCAAGCGCTGTCGTCTCCATGGCCACCTCAGTTATCATTGCGATTGACCGGGTGTACAGATAAATGCAGGAGTAACCGCAAAGACGCAAAAGACGCTAAGGAAGATGGGGAGTTCAAGGTTTAATGTTCAAGGTTCAAGGCGGTAGACATTGACAGCTTTATATAAATATGAGGCTAATTCTTGGCAGGTGCTTAAAATTGTAAATCTTTAATAAGCAATTGGGCTCTTCAATGGCTGGGTGCCTACCTTGAACCTTGAACCTTGAACCTTAAACTTTGAACTGCCTTTCCTTTGCGCCTTTGCGGTTCCTCCCCAAAAATTCCGCAGCTTTAATAAACCAATAACAAAAAGATGTCCAGCGACACCAATAAACCCAACGAGCCCTCTTCACAGAATGACCCTCATCAGCCTGAGTACCGGTTGGTGCAGATTGAGAATGCGCAGTACACCGAAGCCGATGATGAAATCGATCTGGTGGAACTGATTAAAGCGGTCTGGGAAGGCCGGAAGACGATCATTTGGTCGGTGGTAGCCTTTATCGCGCTGGGTCTGTTCATCGCGCTGGGTACAGCCGAGGAGTACACCTCTGAGGTCAAACTGATGCCGGAAGTTGAAGAGCAGGCAAGCGGCGGACGCCTCGGCGGACTTGCCGCACAGTTTGGTATGGGGAATATCGGCGGACGTAGCGGAACGCAGGGGATCTCCCCGAACCTGTTTCCCAGCGTAGCCACCAGCCTGCCGCTGATGCAGCAGCTGATGGATCACGAAGTCTATGTCGACCGGCTTGACAGTACTGTAACGATGTACAGTTATCTGACCGAGCACAACCATCCGGATGCCGTTTCAATAGCGCAGCGCTATACCGTCGGGCTGCCGTTTACGCTTCTTGGTGGAATTCGCGGGCTGTTTGACGATGAGGATGGAGCAGCAGAAAACCCGCCGGTGCTGGTGACCGACGAAGTCTCCCCGGTGGAGCGCATCATCCGGATGAATCGCTATCAGTGGGAGGTAATTGAATCGATGAGAGGCAGAATCAACACCAGCTTTGACCAGGAAGACGGCACGGTGAGCATCAGTGTGGATATGCGGGATCCGGAAGTGGCAGCCGAAGTAGCCGATCGGGTAACCGAGTACATCAAAGAATATGTCAATGCCTACAACACCGGGAAGGCGCGTGAAAATCTGGAGTTCATAGAAGAACGCTATGAAGAGGCCAAAAACGAATTTGAAGAAGCCCAGGAAGCGCTCGCCCGATTTCGCGACGAAAACCGCGGTCAGCTCACCGCCCGCGCCCGGACTCAGGAGCAGCGCCTGCAAAGTGAATACGACCTCAAATTCAATGTCTACAACTCCATGGCTGAGCGGCTCGAAGAAGCCCGTATTGAAGTTCAGGAAAACACCAGGGTCGTCAAAGCCCTCGAACCCGCCGCTGTTCCCCACCAGCGCAGCAGCCCCCGCCGCGGACTGATTATGGTCGTCAGTGTCATGCTCGGCGGTATGATCGGTCTTGGAATCATCTTCGGCCGGCACATGTTCCATTCCATCAGAGAGAAGTGGGAGGAATAGCGGAGTAAGTTTGCTGTTGCGACTAATCAGAGGCAGTTCAAGGTTCAAAGTTTAAAGTTCAAGGTTCAAGTCGGCATTTGAGTAAAGTTAAACTGTTTTAATTGGCTGAATTAAAGGTGCCGGTGATTAATGTTCACTGAAAATTTAGCCATTAGCAGCCTTGAACCTTAAACTTTGAACCTTGAACTTTGTACGGCCCATTAATTCCACATCATCCGATTACACTCACCTCATCCCCCACCCGCTGTCAGTCCTCCACCCAATACCTTGAACTGCTTAATAACCTGCCATGAACACCTCGAATAAAATTCTCATCACCGGAACGGCCGGATTTATTGGCTTTCATATGGCCAACCGGATGCTCAGTGAGGGGTATTCGGTAGTAGGGGTGGATAACATCAACGAGTACTATGATCCTCAGTTGAAGTATGACCGGTTGAAGGAAGCCGGAATTGAGAGAGCCGCTGCGGAAAAGTGGCATAATCCGGTGCAGAGTACCCGATATGAGGGATACCGTTTTTATCGGTGCAATCTGGAAGACCGGCAGCAAATCAGCGAGTTATTTAAGCGGGAACAGTTTGAGTATGTCATCCACCTGGCCGCGCAGCCGGGCGTGCGGTATTCGCTGGAAAACCCGTACGCGTATATCGACAGCAACATCGCCGGCACGTTAAATATCCTCGAGGGCTGCCGGCATCATCCCGTAAAGCATCTGGTCTACGCATCCAGCAGCTCGGTCTACGGAGCCAACACCCGGATGCCGTTCTCCGTGCGCGACAATGTAGACCACCCGGTCAGCCTGTATGCCGCCACCAAAAAATCCAACGAGCTGATGGCACATACCTATTCCAATCTGTACGATATCCCTACGACCGGCCTGCGCTTTTTTACGGTCTACGGACCCTGGGGGCGCCCCGATATGGCCTATTTTAAGTTTACCAAAGCCATCCTCGAAGGCCGGCCGATCGACGTATACAATCACGGCGAGATGAAGCGTGATTTTACCTATATCGACGATATCGTCGAATCCATCAAGCGGCTGCTGCCCAACGTGCCGGAGCCATCCTCCGACTGGAACGGCGAGGAACCCGACCCGGCCCGTAGTTTTTGTCCGTACCGGATCTACAACATCGGCAACAACAGTCCGGTACAGCTTGAGGCCTTCATCGAAGCAATCGAAGCTGGCCTCGGTATCGAAGCTCGCCGCAACTACATGGAACTCCAGCCCGGCGATGTCCCCGCCACCTGGGCCGATGTTCAGGAACTCATCGACCTCACCGGCTTCCGGCCGCAAACCACAGTACAAACCGGCATCGGGGAGTTTTTGGAATGGTATAAACGTTATTACGGGGATATCGGGGATGGGTGATCGGTGGTCGGTGGCATTTTGGCAAATTAGCAGTTGATTATTGAGCTATGGCAATATCATCTCATAATAAAATCAATCCTCCAGATCTATCAGGTAATCGGTGATCACCGACCACCAGCCCCCCCCATTCCAAAATAACTTCAAAACGCCAAAAACTACTGATAACTGATAACTGATCACTGTTAAATGTCTAAACCAAAAACCATTTCCTGCATCGGCGCCGGCTACGTAGGCGGACCCACCATGGCCGTGATGGCTCAGAAGAATCCGGATATCCAGTTTCATGTGGTGGATATTAATGAAGAGCGCATCAACGCCTGGAATTCGGATGAGCTCCCGGTTTATGAGCCCGGACTCAAAGAGATCGTCGAGGAGACCCGCGGGCGCAACATGCACTATTCCACCGATGTGCAAGGTGCCATCAAAGCCGCGGATATGATCTTCATCAGTGTAAATACCCCCACCAAGCTCTACGGCAAAGGCAAGGGGCGGGCGGCTGACCTCAAATTCGTAGAGAAATGCGCCAGGGAAATTGCGCGTCATGCCGAGGGTGACAAGATCGTCGTGGAAAAATCGACTCTGCCGGTACGCACGGCCGACTCGATCAAGCGTATTCTGACAGCCAATTCCAATGGACAAAAATTCAGGGTACTGTCTAACCCGGAGTTTTTAGCCGAAGGCACGGCCATCAAAGATCTGTTGGAGCCGGACCGGGTGCTCATTGGCGGCGACCAGGATGAAGCGGGCCGGCAAGCTATCGATGCGCTCTCCGCCGTATATGAAGCGTGGCTGCCCAAAGAGCGTATCCTGAAGACCAACGTATGGAGCTCCGAGCTGTCTAAACTCACCGCCAACGCCTTTTTGGCACAGCGGATCAGCAGCATAAACTCCATTTCGGCATTGTGCGAGGCTACGGGAGCCGACGTAAACGAAGTAGCCAAAGCTATCGGCACGGACAGCCGGATTGGTCCGAAATTCCTGAACGCCTCGGTCGGTTTTGGCGGTTCCTGCTTTCAGAAAGATATCCTGAATTTGGTCTATCTGTGCGAGTACTTCGGACTGGATGAGGTAGCCCGTTACTGGGAGCAGGTGGTTATCATGAACAACCACCAGAAATCCCGCTTTGCCAACAAGATCACCACCACACTGTTCAACACCGTATCCGACAAAAAGATCGCGTTTCTGGGATGGGCGTTCAAAAAAGACACCAACGACACCCGGGAATCACCGGCCATTTATGTTGCCGACCAGCTGATGAGCGATCAGGCCAGGATAAGCGTCTATGATCCCAAGGTAGACCCCCGGCAGATGATCCGGGATCTGGACATGCTGGGCACCCGCCCGCCCGAAGAAAACCTCCAAAACCTGTCAGCCGCACCCGACCCCTACGAAGCGTGCCGCGACGCCCACGCCGTCGCCATCCTCACCGAATGGGACGAATTCCGAAACCTGGACTGGCAACGCATCTACGACGGCATGCAAAAACCCGCCTTCGTCTTCGACGGCAGAATGATCCTGGATCAAGAAGCTTTGAAGGAGATTGGGTTTGAGGTGTTTACTATTGGGTATGGTAAGTGAAAGAGTAACAAAGTGGCAAAGTGGAGTTTTGAATCGGATTGTGAAGTACGAAAGGCTAAACTCTAAATTCGCACCGAGCGAAGCGATTCCCACGAAGTGAAACAAGCACCAAATTCCAATGCTCAAATGACCCAAACACTCCCTGGCCCGATACCAGCTTGATCTCGCCAGTACTTGTTTGAAACAATTGAATTTTGATCATTCGAACTTGTTTCGAATTTCGGATTTAGAGTTTAGAGTTTAGAATTTTGCTTACGCAGGAATCGCTCCGTTCGGTGCGAATTTTAATTATCAACCACAACAAACCACCTGCTCCGAAAACAAAACCGACAATTTACCCACTGAACATACAGCGTAATTTGTTAGCTAAATA
>SLQI01000402.1 GCA_007131535.1 Balneolales bacterium
ATCTTTTGTCCCTCTTCCTCAACCTTTTTCTTGTCCAGGTTGATGTGAAAAGGTTTCTTCTTTTTCCGGCTTAGACCGATCTTTTCAAGAAAACTCATATAATTGGCATAAATCTTCTAAAACAAGGTGCTTAGAAGATTATTTTATCCTGGTTTATAATGAGATGCAGTGGTAATGCAATTTCCGACGACGGAATGCGATGACAAAGACCCGGCTCATATTTCTGATTTTTAGTATGATAGCATATGATAGCGAACTCAGCCTTTGCTAACGTAACAAACCGAATGTAACATATTCAGGAAAGATAAATTTTAAAACTCCAAGCCAGGTTCAACTTTATGTGAATAATGGTGCTACCCTTTTGCCCCCCTTTTGTTTTCCGGAAATTTTGCAAGCCTCTATTCCTGGGCAAGATTAAATATCGGGTTAGTGAAAACTCCTTAACCTTCAAACCTGGCTTTCAAGTTTAGTCTTTCAAAGCCACCTTACAGTAAAATCATTACGGCTTATTAATTTATTGTATTTGATTAAGCAGGCAGTCGATTTACTTCTATTAAGCAGCAGGTTTAAATTAAAGTTATAACTATACAATGATTAACCGGGATTATTGATGTGCTCAAGGGCTGACTTGCGTCCGTCAACGGTAACGAAGATATCATCAAGCTGTGATATTTCCAGCAGCTTTTTGATACGATCGCTCAAACCGCATAAGACGAACTTCCGGTCTGTATCCCGGTAAAGCCGATGAGCCATGAGTAATGCGCTCAAACCACTGGAGTCAGCAAATGATACACCTTGCAAGTCCACAATCAGATGGCCTTTCTCAGAGGCATTGGCCAATAAAATAATCTGGCTTTTCAGATCCGGTGCAATCTTTGAGTCGAGCCGGTCGGTTTTAAGGGTGAGAACCGAATAGCTGTCATCTTGTTCAATTTCAAACTTCATAAGTTAATGGGCGATGAAAGGTTAGTTATAGTATGTGTTGAGTGTAATGGTTGAACCATCTCTTTTGGCTTCCATAATCTACTGACTATTGATTATTTCCAAAAATGCATTTTCATCGATTACCGCAACTCCCAGTTTTTCGGCTTTTTCAAGCTTGCTACCGGCAGATTCACCAGCAAGTACGAAATCGGTATTCTTGCTGACCGATGAAGTAGTTTTGCCACCGTGTTCTTCAATTAATTCGGATGCCTGTTTACGCGACAAGGTAGGCAGCGTACCGGTTAAGACAAAAGTTTTTCCAGCCAATTTCGAAGAGGTTTTTTCGGTTGTTTCGGCTTCAAGCTGTAAACCGTGTCTCTTCAGGCGCTCAATGAGTTCAAGGTTTTTGCTGTCACTAAAATACAGGCGTACAGACCCGGCGATTTTGGGACCTATCGAGTCTACTGCTGTCAAAGCCTCTTCATCTGCCCGTATTAATTCATCAATAGAGCCAAAAGCCGAGGCGAGATCTCGAGCAACTGTTGTGCCAACAAACTGAATACCCAAGGCAAAAAGCACCCGGTCAAACGGCTTCCGTTTACTGTTTTCAATTGCCTGTACCAGATTGTGAGCGCTTTTTTCTCCCATCCGTTCAAGCGGTATCAGTTGATCGGAGGTCAGCTCATACAAATCGGCGAAAGTAGTAATAAGCTCTTCGCTTACCAATTGATCGACGATCTGCTCGCCCAGGCCGTCTATATCCATAGCATCGCGGGAAGCAAAGTGCTCAATACGGCTGCGTACCTGCGGCGGACATTCCAGGTTTTCACAGCGCCAGGCCACTTCCTCCGGAAGTTTAACCAGTTTTGATCCGCATTTCGGACAGGTTTCGGGCATTTGAAATGCTGCCTGTCGTGGTTCATCTTCCGGAGTTACCACTTTCACCACCTGCGGAATAATTTCTCCGGCTTTTTCTACCAGAACATGATCTCCGACCCGGATATCTTTCCGCCGGATTTCATCCTCATTGTGCAGGGTGGCGCGTTTAACTGTGGTTCCGGCAAGCTCCACGGGCTTCAGTTCAGCTACCGGCGTGATGGTCCCCAGCCGGCCTACCTGCAGAGTGATATCGTTAATAGTACTCACAGCCTGCTCGGCTTCAAATTTATATGCTATAGCCCAGCGGGGAGCTTTTGCCGTTTGACCGAGTTCACTCCTATAGCGCTCCTGATTTACTTTCACTACGACACCGTCGGTCTCAAAAGGGTAGGAATGCCTTTTTTGATCCCATTTTTCAATCAGGTTATGAACTTCGTTAATGGTTTCACAAACGTCGCGGTGTTCACAGACCGGCAGCCCTATTTCTTCCAATCTGTTCAGTTTTTGCTGCTGGGTCATGTCCGGTTCGGCATCTTCCAGCAAAAGGTCGTAAGCGAAAAAACGGATCGGGCGCTGAGCCACAATCCGGGGGTCTTGCAGTTTGAGAGTTCCGGCTGTGGCATTGCGCGGATTGGCAAATACCTGTTGACCGGCCTCCTCTCGCTCATTATTCATCCGTGCAAAATCCTCCAGGTTCATGTAGGCTTCACCGCGTACCTCAACGATGTCTGAGATGTTATTCCTGAGTTTGAGGGGGATATCCCCTATGGTTCGAATATTCGGGGTGATGTCATCGCCGGTGGCGCCGTCGCCGCGTGTTGCCCCGAGCGTCAGTCGCCCGTCTTCATATCGAAGTCTAAGGGCCATCCCGTCGTACTTAAGTTCAACCATATAGTTAAACTCGTTATGCCCCAAAAGCTTTTTAACTCTACGGTCGAAATCGTCCAGCTCTTCAGGGCTGTAGGTGTTATCCAGGCTAAGCATGGGGACGGGATGCCGGACATTGGGAAATATTTTGGTTGGTCTGCCCCCGATCCGAACGGAAGGGGAGTCCGGAGTTTGCAGATCGTGTTCCATTTCAAGATCAAGCAACTCCTGCAAAAGCGTGTCAAATTCCCGGTCCGACATAATCGGATCCGCCTTTTGATAATAAGCTTCATTGGCTTTCTCAAGTATTTCGCGTAATTCCGCTATACGATCCCTGGCTTTAATTTTATCCATTGTTCACCCTGGTCCGAAAATCAATAATAATTTAGAAAGTTAAATGTGGGCAAAAGTGTTAAAGTTGCTTCAGCAAGTTTAAGAAATTACTCATACGACGACACAGAAAACAAGCTGTTTTCATGAATGTTTAGCTTTTAGCCATTACCGAAAAGTCCGGGTAGAAGATAGTTTGCGCTGCTTCTGATGTATTGTGAATTGCGGGGAGAGCCAATGCCCGGCTGCATCGCAAAATTGAGGATGAATGCAATTGTAGCTGTTATTGTGATGATTTATTTACTTCATCACCGGTATAACTTTCCAAATGAAATGTCAGATCAACTTAATCCAGGTCCGGCTCAATCACATCAGCCGGGAAATTATAATCCTGATATTGATCTTCGGATGCCGGTTGTGTGAAGATGGCATCTTCCTGGAATAAACTACGAGTAAGGACGACAAACCCATCCTCATTGAGATAGTCCATGAACTCATCTACGGGGTGCCCGTTAAACATAACCCCCATGCGGTTAAAGTTGCCGGTGAACTGAATTTCATCCACAAAATTGATTGCAATCCCCTGGCCTTCTTCCACCCAGTAAGGTCGTAAAGTATGATCCGCATCAGAGCGAACCCTTACAGGTTCCAGCACGCCATCGGCGCCGTGAAGGATCAGCTGGAGCGTATCCGGCAGGGTTTCCGGCTCAGCTGTTTCAGCGGTTTCTGTAAAACCCGGGGCTTCAGCTTCACTTAACTCCTCCGTTTCCTCTTGCTGTTGTTCAGGTTCGTCGTTATCAACGAGAGTGTCGGGAAGTGAGGGAATGCCTTCGGTATCCGGTACTTCAGTATCGGCCGGTTCACTTGTGTCGGTTACATCACTTAAAGTTGATCCGAGTGATCCCAGTGCTCCCGAACCGAAGTAAATCGCGCTTCCGATACCGAGAATCACGATGACTGTAGCAGCTATTCCCACCGGCATCATGGGCTTCTTGCCTACAGGTTCGGCTTTCCGGACGGTATTGGCCCAGTCTACATTGGTTACATTGGGCCGGTCGGTTATGGTTTGATTATGCTCTCGATTGGGGTCCGGCTTATCCATTTCGTCCGGGATATCTATAGAGCTGGTTGCCGGAGTTCTTTTTACTTGCTGATCCTTTTTTTCAATTTCCCCTTCACTTGCACTTTTTTTTCCGCTCTTAGAGGAATCCTTAGCAGAAGCCCCCGGAGCGCTACCCCGCCGTGTACTCAGTTTTGGCCGTTCGCCTTCATTCTGATCATCCACAGCAGACGACTTTGGTGAAGGCTCACCCGGAACGGGCTGTTTCAGGTACTTTTTGCTGATTAATCCGTCATAACTGCCGATTTCCTGATCGTCAAGCGCTTTAACAATATCATCATCCGCAATGCCGAGGGCTTTGGCATACGTGCGTATAAAGCTTCGAAGATATGGTTTGCCTTTCTCATGATGCTCGAATATGGAGCCATCTTCTACAGCCTCAATAGTCTGGATATCTATTCGCGTTTTTTCGTAGATATCCTGAATTGAAAGTTTGCGTTCTTTTCTGAGCGCACAAAGCTCTTTTGAGAGTGATGACATTATTGCAGGGGATATAAATGGTTTGAACCTCTGTGAATTACAGGCCAGTCAACAGGCGAATTTTGCGGAGGTATAGTGGTAAAATTTTCGAACTTATGCAACCCCAATCGTGTAGATATATATACCATTAACCTTGGTACAGCTAATAGTTTCCGCAAGTTGATAAGTCGTTGCACCGGTTGTGAATACATCATCTATTATGATGATTTTATGGTTGGCCAATTCCTCTTTGTTCCTAACGGTGAACACGCCCTGCATATTCTTATGCCTTTGTTCCATACTAAAGCCGGTTTGGGTACGGGTGTAGCGATTTCGGATGATGCAATCCCCGGAACAAACCGGAACCCCGGTTTCCTCGGAAAATCCTATCGCAATTTGCTCAGCCTGGTTATAACCACGCTGCCAGTATTTACCCCAATGCAGCGGTACCGGAACAAGCTTCCATTTAATCCGGGGGACATGCCACCTGCTGAAACGCCACTTTCGGCCCAACAGCCTTCCGCACTGTATGCCGACATTTCGCTGTCCCTGATATTTCAGCTTCATCAGCAGAGTTTGCAAATGTCCTTTTTTGTCATATTTCCACAAGGCATCCTGAACATTTATAAACTCCGGAGGAAGGTGGCCCGGACAGCTGGGCTTTTCGTCAGGATTTGCCGGCTCAAAAGCATATTCCAGGCAGTAATCACATAGCATGCGGTCGGCCATGGTGTTTTGGCCACATACTATACACACCGGTGGAAATAATATGGACTCAAGGTAGGTTTTCATATCATCAATGATATGAGCGCCGGTAATGCCAACCCTTACATGAATATCCGGATAAGATTATAAAAAAATGTTTATTTGGAATACAGCATCCCTTACTATCTATCCAAACCCAATTCAACCCGGTTTCAATGTTCAAGTTATGATCACCCTTTCATCATCCAGTCATTATGGGCTGTAAATCCCTTTCCCTCAAAGATCTGGTCAAATAAATCAAGAGCAGCTTTTTTTGAGAACAGTCCGGTGCGAACCAACGGCCAGCGGTTAACGTGATCGCGTTTGACAATCCTGGAAACCGATGCCGGAATGGAGCTGTGTCCGAGTGCGGTCAGTACACAGACCCGGTGAAATCCCCCGGAAACATACCAAACCCGTTCTCCCGATTCATTTACCATCAACGTTGCCCCGATGCCGCCGTCTTTATAGTGCTCCGGCCGGTATCCTTGCGACTCAACAGAGCTAAGCAGGCATTCCAGTTTACGAGCTTCGGACTCCAGTTTCGCTTCATCCGCAAGCGGATAAGACGCACCTCCCTGCCAGGCGTCCAGATTCAGCCCGTCTCTTTGGTTTTCATGCAGGGTCTCCCGGTTTTTATGTTCAATATTCTGTTTGATGGATTGTTTAACCCAGGGATAGACGATAAGCCAGGGGGGAGCTTCATCCAATTCCGGAACCGTACCGGGTGGCAGTCCGAGCCGTTGCGCGCAATTGGTTATAGGTACATGATTTTTATAATCTCCAAGTGTAGTGCGAATGAGTTGAAAGCGTTCGGCTTTTGGTCCTTGAAGGGCTTGCGACAATGCTTTCACATAATAGTGACCCTGTGGCGACAACTTGTGCACCACAATTCTTCCTTGAGTCACCGGCAGCTTTGCGCACGTGCGACGTAATAAAAGCGTGTTACGGAAGATCCGCATTCTACTGAGTGACTCAGGGTTCGAATAAACCGGTTCCCTTGCATTCAGAATTGATCGGAGGGGATTCAGAATCTGTGACGAAATGCTATGTAGGAGTCTATTTACCATTTAAACAGAAAAGGGGAGAATATTAATAGCCAGAAATCGCATGTGATTTTGCAAAGACTTCTATTGGGTAACAAATTTTCGATTG
This sequence comes from Balneolales bacterium, assembly GCA_007131535.1. Taxonomy (GTDB): domain Bacteria; phylum Bacteroidota; class Rhodothermia; order Balneolales; family Natronogracilivirgulaceae; genus SLJN01. The sequence continues at coordinate 6,479 of SLQI01000402.1, forward strand.
TGGAATGCAATGACCCCGGCACACAGTACTCCGCCGGCGGCCACAACTACGAGGTCAGGTAAACCGGATTCGATCAGTAGATAAGATATAAAACCAAGTACAGGGAGGCTTACCAACAGCGGCCGGATTCGACCGGAGGGCATAAGTGCGGCCAGATTGATTTGCTCAGTTTTCGCTGTATACACACTAAGGGCAAGAACCGCGGCAAGATGAGCAATCAGGGTGGCAAGGGCAGGTCCCAAAATTCCCAGAAAAGGGATCAGCATCAGACTAAGCGGGATATTGACCATAACCTCGCCCACATTAAAAACCGCAATCACCCGGGTTTTGCCGGTTGCAAGCAGCAGCGTTTCCGCCAGAAATAATTTATAAAGGGTGGAAAGTGCGTATATCTGAAATACCGGGGCCGACTCAGCATATTGATCAAACAGCACGACCATTATCGGCTCAGCCAGAAAAAAACAGGTCACGATAATCGGGGTGATGATCAGAAAAAGCCGGTTTGTGGCCGACCGGATCGCTTGCAGCACCGGTTGATAGTCGTTGTAAGCAAGTTGCCCGGCGTATTGGACAACAAAGGCTGAAGTAACCGAGGAGATAAAAGCAGGGACCAGCGGCAAGGTTTGAGCACCGACCACATAGATGGCATAGAGTTCTTCACTCTCAAAAAATGTGGCGACTATCAGCTTATCGATCTGTGTGATTCCGATCCCGGTGATGAAAATCAGCAGTACTCCGAACCCGTAGGAAAGGGATGACGGAATCTCTTCTCTGATTTTGCTGAACACCGGAGCGCCAGCCTGTTGATAAGCGAAAACCGTCAGAAACAGGGAGCGCAGAAGCGGTCCGGCTGTCATAATCTGAACTACGGTTTCCAGTGGCAGCCCCGCGTAAAAAGGAATGACTATTAACCCGGCCTCAATAATGTTGTAGGTGAGATTGTACGCAAGCAGCCATTTCTTTCTGCCGGCCATCACAAATACGGGCTCGGCTAAACTGCTGTAGGTGGCAAACAGGATATACAAGGCAAACCACTGCAACG
>SLQI01000282.1 GCA_007131535.1 Balneolales bacterium
ACAGGAATTTCTGTTTTTAATTATGAATTAGTCGGCATCATAATATTAATTGTTTGCGCCGTTTACTTTGTGCCTGTATACCTGCAAACCAAGGTGTACACCATGCCGGAATTTTTGGAGCGGCGGTATGATCATCGCTCCAGGTATTATTTCTCTTTTCTCACCATCGTTATTAATATCGGTTTGGACATTGCCGGTGCCTTGTATGCCGCTGGTATTTTAATGCAATTGATATTTCCGGAGATCGATTTAGCGACTACCATTATCCTTCTGGCACTTGTTACCGGTGCTTATACCATGGCTGGTGGATTGAAGGCTGTAGTTATGACGGATATCTTTCAGGGTATTTTTTTAAGCCTGGGCTGCCTTTTTGTTACGGTAATCGTATTTCAGGAGATCGGGTCATGGAGTGCAATAACCGCAGCTGCCGACCCGGATATGTTCAGCCTGATCCGCCCACTGGATGACCCCGTAACTCCCTGGCCAACTTTATTGATAAGTTTGCCGCTGCTCAGTTTTTACTTTTGGTGTTCCAATCAGCACATCGTTCAGCGGGTTTTGGGAGCCCGCAATATTGATCATGGCCGGAAAGGTGCCATTTTTGGCGGATTCCTGAAACTGATGGTCATATTTATAATGATCTTCCCCGGTATCATGGCGCTGTCTATTTACCCGGATTTGGATAACCCGAACCTGGTATTACCGAAGTTAATGCTTGACTTTCTGCCTGCCGGAATCCTGGGACTTGTATTGATCGGCTTTATTGCTGCTTTAATGTCAAGTATAGATTCAGCCTTGAACTCAGCATCCACCCTGGCGACTATGGATTTTTATAAAAAATTCCGGCCTGAAAGCGATCAGGGAGAAACCGTCTGGACCGGCCGAATTTTTACACTCGTATTTGTTCTGATTGCCGCTTTATGGGCCCCCTATATCGATCAGTTTCCGACACTTTGGGAATATCTGCAAGCTGCACTCTCCTATATCGTTCCTCCTGTTGTTTCATGTTTTCTGATTGGGGTAATTTGGAAGAAAGCCACATCCTTAGCTGCAATTATCTCGCTTATTTCAGGTGGTTTCGTATCTATACTGATTATTGCACTTAACCAGATGAGTCTGTTCCCGGATATTCATTATTTATATATTGCATCCTTGATTTTCACCATAAGCACTTTTTTGTTGATATTAATAAGTTATTTTAAACCGGAAGAGTATTCCAAACCAGAGATACCAAATTTATTTCTTTCAAATGCCCGCAATCCGTTTTCCGGGTGGTCCTGGTCGAACTACCAAATATTTGCACTTATACTCATATTGGTTACGCTGCTGTTTTTTATTATCTTAAGATAATTTTATTACGACAATTTAATACAATAGTTTTTCGTTATGGGTAACAATTTTGCACAGCTTTAGTATCCAGGCTGTTTTAATGCTGTTAAATATGATAACAACCAGCAGGGTTCTTGCGATTAGTTTTAATTACCGGTGGATGCATACGCTAACTTTCTACTCAATATATGCAGCAGAAATGTGAGTTTTAAATTTTGCATTATAACATCTTGCTTAATCCTGCCAATAAAATATCCTTATCGAATAGTAAATAAGTATTCATGAAAACTACACTCAAAGATATTGCGGATCATACCGGATATTCTATATCTACAGTCTCAAGGGTTCTGAATAAATCCAGCCGCATTAGTGAAAAAACAAAAACCGAAGTGCTAAATGCTGCACGTAAACTTGACTATAAAGGAATTGTTCAAAGCACGATAAGCAGACAAACATCACTTACCAAAGTGGCTTTAATTACTGATTTTCATGAAGGGCAGTTTTATGCATCGTTTTTTTATGGCGTTTTGCAATCGGTAAAGGAGGAAGGTCCCAGGATATCCCTTCTCAATGTGAATAACCCCAAAAAGGAAATTGTACCTTTTATCAAACAGGTAATCCAAGATGGCTACTTTGATGGAATCATCCTGTTCATACCGGAACTTGATCACGACGATTATAAATCAATCCAGAAAGTCCTGCCGGCTGATTATCCAATTTTATCCAATGCACTGATCGATAACCCTATTCTTACTACCATTACTTTCGACGGTTATAGTGGAGGGTATCAGGCAGCAGCTCACTTTGAATCACTAAACCTGCATAAACTCGGAATCATCAAGGGACCGAAAAATAAAGCCGAAAGCCGGTTTCGATATAATGGATACAGAGACTATATCCTAACCAACTCAAATATGGACTTGCTATGGGAGTTTGAGGGTGATTTTCAATACCATTCAGGGGTGAATGCTTTCAACGATTTGCTGAAGTCCGGTATTGAGCTTGATGGGGTTTTTATCAGTAATGATCTTATGGCAACAGGTTTTATTGACTCAGCTATGGATCAAGGCTATAGCATCCCGGAGGATCTGGCTGTAATCGGGTATGACGACCTTCCAATGTGCGTTCAAACCAAACCGGCTATCTCTTCGGTAAACACTGATTTCACCCGTCTTGGGTTGTACAGCATACGTGAGCTGGAAAATCAGCTGCATGACCATAGCGAACCCCGGGGAAAACTCAGCTTAATTCCAGTCGAATTAAAGCCAAGGTCATCATCCGTTCCGGCCGGAGCAGATGCAGTCGTTTAAATTTGGTTTTAAAAATTAAAAAGCCGTAAGCACTGTTGCGCTTACGGCTTTTTTTTTGCAGATAATAACTAACAGATATTACTTCACCAGCATCATTTGCTGAGATTGAACAAAATCTCCGGCTTCCAATCTGTATATATAGTTGCCACTCGGCAGATCGGACGCATCGAATTCTACGGTGTAACTTCCTTGTGAATAAGTTTCATTCACTAACATTTCCACTTGCTGTCCGAGGATATTATACACCGAAAGCGTCACATGAGATTGCTCCGGAATCGAAAATTCAATTTGAGTTGTCGGGTTGAAAGGGTTCGGGTAGTTTTGTCTCAAGTTATACCCTTCCGGCACTTCGCTGTCCACTATTGAACTATTAGCCACTTCCTCATCGATATTAATATCATCGATGTACCAGGTATAATCGGGACCTCCGTCACCTCCGGCTCCCTCTTCTAACTCCATGATGACTGTAATCATATCCCAGGGAGTATCCTGATCGACTTCACTGAGATCCCATTTTAGTTCAATCCATTCTTCAGCTTCTGTAATCTCAGCAAACATATCACCGGTGTCGACATCGAAATCCTGCAACTCTAATTTCAATAACGCTTCAATATCAGCTTTCGGAGACCACACTTTCATTGTGGCTACGGACTCATCGGTAATCTCAATTTCACCTTCTTCCAGATGCATAAAAAAACCTGCCCAGAATTCTCCGTCTTTTATGTATTCAATTACATAATCGGATTCATTTATGCCGGATTTGTCCGGGTTTTCAACCCGTTGGACAGCAGCACCTTCAAACGGGAAAAATGCGTTTTCCCAATCAATATTATCATCATCGAGCTGAATTGGAAGGGTGAGATCAACCAAATCATCCGGATCTTCAGGCTGTGCCCATGCAGTGCTACTCAGTAGCATCGTGAAACTGAACACAAACAAAAAGGCTGTCAAGGCCAGTTTAGTAGATACGCTTTTCATAATAACACCTTCTTAAGTTTTTAATCACGGTTAATAAGGCAAACAAGAGTTCTTCAGGCGAAACAGTACTCAAACAGCTTTTCTCCATTACCAAATAACTGCATCGAAAAGCATCTACAGTTCAAGGTTTCTGCTCCGACTACTGGTACCTTATGCAATTGCAAGTCTATCTTGCTGTAGCACAATTAAAACTTTTTTGTACTATTATGCAATTTTTATTTCTTACTTGTGCAAATTTTACACATCTTCCCGATGAGCAAACCTTAATAACCACTTGTTTATCTTTGATTTCAATAAATGAAAGCAAATACAACTTTGGTTTTTAGTTATTTATACCACAGGATGAACATACTTCATTCTACAGATGACCAGCATTCATATAAAGTAGCCATACGTGCTTTCAGATTGAGCTTCCTTAACAGTTAATCCTAATAATAATCTATTTTTATGATAATTATGCTTATCACACTAATATAATAACCGCTCAAATCATCCACTCCATCTAATAATGCAAATCATGATTTGTAAATGAAAAATTTTTCACTATTATTGCACATACTACATTTAACATTTTCATTTCATTGTGCCACTTCTTATGTATGCCCAATCTCTTTTTAGAAATGTTCGGTTAGCAGTCACAATGCTAAAACAGAATTTCTCCAACGCACATTTAAATCATAATCTTTGAAAGGCAAGGTTTTAAAATGGTAAGACAAATAGTTGTACCAATTTTTTTGCTTGTTTTCCTGACAGGATTGACTGCTATATCATACGGTCAAACGGTATCAGGGACGGTAATAGACGGTGAAACCGGCGAACCACTGCCGGGAGTAAATATCTTATTGGAAGGAACAGAAATAGGTACTTCGACGGACATCAACGGAGAATACTCCATTAATGTACCGGACAGAGAAGGCACCTTGATTTTCCGTTACATAGGATACATTACACAGCGAGTTGAAGTTGACGGCAGAGATCAGATTGACGTCAATTTGGTCTTCGATACTATTATTGGAGAAGAGGTATTTGTGGTCGGCTATGGAGTTCAGCAACGCAGCCTTACCACAGGGGCCATATCGCGTATCGAATCCCAATCCATTGAACAATCCGGCGCTTTGCGGGTTGAACAGGCTTTACAGGGAAGAACAGCCGGTGTAACTGTTATGCAAAACTCCGGTCAGCCCGGCTCCGGGGCAACCGTCAGAATTCGCGGGATCGGCACCACCGGTGATGCCGAACCTCTTTATATGGTTGATGGAATGCCGGTCAGCGGTATCGACTACCTTAACCCCGGCGATATTGAATCCATTGAAGTGCTGAAAGATGCTTCGGCTACAGCTATTTATGGAGCGCGTGGGGCAAACGGAGTAGTGATGATTACCACCCGGGAAGGAACGCCGGGGCCGATTCAAATCTCCTATGACGGGTATGTCGGTTTCCAAAACCCCTGGAAGAAAACTGACCTGCTGAATGCTCCGGACTATATGAAAATCATGAATGAAAGTTATGCTAATGATGGACGGTCTATACCATTTCCGGATATTGATGACCGCATTCAGGAGGTGGGTGATGGCACCGATTGGCAGGACGAAGTATTCTATTACAATGCGCCGATTACCAATCACAGCTTAAGGCTATCCGGCGGTTCTGAAACCTCGACCTATATGACGTCGCTATCCTACCGGCTCCAGGATGGTATCGTAGCCGAGGGAAAATCCAATTATGAACGCATCACAGCCCGCTTTAACTCCGATCATAACCGTGGTATTTTATCCTATGGTAACCGGCTGACCTATACCTACAACGAATCCCGGGGAATTGATCCGAATGAAGAATTCGGTGGAGTTATGGCTCGCGTAGCCAATATCGACCCGGTTACTCCTGTAAAAGACGAGGACGGAAACTTTGCACAATCTCCCTACGCCTCTCAGGAAGTAGTTAACCCGGTTGCAGGAATCGAAATTATTAACAGCCGGGCTCGTACGGATAAATTAGTTGGTGGATTGTACGGTGAGCTGAGCATCCTGCCAAGCTTGAGTTTCCGGTCTGCATTTGATATTGACCTCGCCATCGGCAATACCCGCTCTTTTGAACCGGAGTACGACCTCGGTGGAAATGTAATTAATACCACGACTTCTGCAATGCAGGAGGAAAATAAATACCTGGCGTGGCAGACGAATCACGTGGCCACATTTCAACAGGAAGTCGCTAACCATAATTACAGCATTTTAGCTGGTTTTGAAGCTTCTCGTATTCAAAACGAGTGGGTCGGCGGTACAGCTTTTAATTTGACTATGCCAACTTTTGATCACGCCTGGTTATCAACCGGTACGGATGAAGACAGCCAGGCTAACTGGGGAGGCACAAGTATCGAATCACTCCTCTCCTATTTCACCCGATTAAACTATGATTACGATAATCGCTATATGCTGGAAGGGGTATTCCGGATTGATGGCTCGTCAAAATTTGGTCCTGCCAACCGCTGGGGATACTTCCCTGCTTTTTCAGTAGGCTGGATGATATCCGACGAGGCCTTTATGGATGATGCAACCGGCGTAAATATGCTGAAACTGCGTGGCGGCTGGGGACAAAACGGAAGCGATAACATCGGCCAGTTTACGTATACCCCCACAATCACCACCCATGCCGGTTATGCTTTTGGTGTAACACCTCAGCAGGTAACCGGTGCCTATCCGGGTCAGATCGCAAACCCTAATCTGCAATGGGAAACATCTGAACAAACAAGCGTAGGCATAGAAAGCGCATTTCTGGATTACAGGCTGACCCTTAACCTGGATTACTATATCAAAAATACCAAGGGTCTGCTTCTGGAAGCGCCAATCCCGAGTTTTATAGGCAGTGGCGCTCCAACCATTAACGGTGGTGACATCAGAAATACAGGTTTTGAAATCGAAGCCGGTTTCCGCCAAACTTTCGATGACTGGAGATTCAGTGTAAACCTGACCGGTACCTACAATGAAAATGAAGTTACTGCCATCGACAATGATGAAGGACGATTGTTCGGTGCCGGTGTCTCCACCGCAATGGATCACGTCGCTATGGCTGAAGTTGGTAAACCTATCGCATTCTTCTGGGGATACGAAACTGCCGGTATATTCCAGGATGAAGAAGAGATTCAAAACCATGTCAATTCCGAAGGTGATTTAATTCAACCTAACGCCCGTCCCGGTGACCTGATCTTCGTCGATCAGAATGATGACGGCCAAATTACCGATGAGGACCGGGTCAAAATCGGAAACCCATACCCGGATTTCACCGCTGGTTTAAATTTTGATGTATCATGGAGAAACTGGGACATGAACATGTTCTGGTATGGTGCCTTCGGCCAGGATATTTTTACCGGAGGAACCCGGCGGCATGATCTGAGTATGCCTAACTGGAAAGATGACGTGCTCGATCGATGGACCGAAGACAATCCGTCTGAAACTCATCCGCGCGTTACGATCAATGATCCCAACGGTAACTATGTACGCCCTTCTGATTTTTTCATAGAGGACGGCTCGTTCGTACGGCTGCGCAACCTTAATATCGGATATTCTCTGCCGGCAACCGTAGCCGGAGTTACAGGTGCCAACAATATCCGCTTGTATATGGCAGCTCAAAACTTACTGACCTTCACCGGCTATTCCGGCCATGATCCGGAAATCGGTTCAAGTTGGGCCCTGGATGTGAATATTGATCGCAACATCTATCCACATGCAAGAACAATTACTTTGGGGCTGAATGTTGATTTTTAAAACTTTTATAACCACTCCTGACTATGTGTAATACAATCAAAATAATAATAACAAGTTTGGGTGTTGCACTCTTATTTGCAGCATGCACTGATGACTTTCTTGATCATCAACCCCCCGTTGA
>SLQI01000259.1 GCA_007131535.1 Balneolales bacterium
AAATTATTAGCCCATAGGTTTACGCAGTTGTTTTGTGTAAGATGGATTCCCCGAATTATTAGGCTTAATCTGCATTATGATGCTTGATGTGTGGGCGTAGTGCACCAGCTCTCACATTAAATCGGGTGGTGTGAAAAAATCACCTGAACAAATGTTGCGGATAAAATTTTCAACTTAGAGTCGGGTTATTGGTAGTGATTACCGATATGTATTAAGCCAAAGGCTGCCAGATCATGAGTCAGGATCAAAATATTACGCTTCAGCAAAAACTGGATCATTTGCCGACCAATCCGGGGGTCTATCAGTTCAAGGATCAGCGGGGAACAATTATCTATGTGGGGAAGGCCAAGCGGTTGCGGAACCGGGTGAGGTCCTATTTTCAGAACGCTCAGCCGCTGAGCGGCAAAATTGCGGTAATGGTCAGCAAAATCGCCGATTTGGAAATTATAGTCACCGATTCGGAAGCCGAAGCATTGATCCTTGAAAATAATTTGATCAAAAAGCACCAGCCGCGCTATAACATTCTCTACCGGGATGATAAATCCTACCCGTATATCTGCGTAACTCGGGATGAGCGCCCGAGGGTTTTTCCCACACGTACGGTTATTCAGGATGGTAATCGCTACTACGGCCCGTACGATCACGTCGGCAAAATGCGCAATATGGTTGAGACTATACGTCGCACATTCGGTTTGTGTACGTGTGCATGCAGCCCCAGAACTATTGATCACACGAAGGGACTTCCCAAATGGAACAAGTGCTTTGAAGACTATTTCGAGAACTGCTCGGTGGATATTCCGGTGGAGGAGTACCAGGATATTATAGATAAGGTTGTCAAGCTGTTGAACGGCAAAACTGACGGGCTGATTCGGGATTTGAAAGAAGAGATGGAGCTGGCTTCGCAATCGCTGGAATTTGAAAAAGCGGCCAAAATCCGCGACAGCATTCAATCACTGGATAAATACAGTGAGAAAATGAAGATCGTGGATAACACCGAGACAGACCGGGATATTTTTGCGCTTGAGGCGGACCACATCGAAAACCTGGCTTGTGGTGTGCTGTTTAAAGTACGCGACGGCAAACTGCTCGGAACCTATCACCGGTTTTTGAAAAATATTGAAGGCATACCGGAAGGGCAGTTGCTGCAATCTTTTATGGAAGATTATTACACCGGCTCCATTTCCGGAACCATACCGGACGAGGTGCATATCAGTCATGATTTAGATGATGATGAGCCGCTAATGGATTACCTGTGGCAGGAGCACGGTAAAAAAGTGCCGGTCCACCGGCCGCAGAAAGGGGAGAAGGCTCAGATGGTGAGAATGGCGGCGGCTAACGCCGGCCTGCAATTGAAGGAATATATCCTCCAGAAACAAAAAGCGGAAAAAGACCGCGTGCCGCATGTTATAAAAAGCCTGAAGCGGGATCTGGGACTTCAGCGTATGCCGCGGCGGATAGAATGTATTGATAACTCCAACTTTCAGGGTAGCGAGCCGGTAGCCTCATTGGTTTGTTTTGTAGACGGCCAACCCCGGAAAAGCGAATACAAAAAATACAACATCAAAACCGTGGAGGGACCGGATGATTTTGCCTCGATGCGTGAGGTGATCACCCGGCGATATGGCAGGCTAAAAAAAGAAGGCGGACACCTGCCTGATTTACTGGTCGTCGATGGCGGGCAGGGTCAGCTATCCAGTGGATTGCAGGCCTTGGAAGAGCTCGGAATGCATGATGATCTACCTATCATTGGTTTAGCCAAGCGACTCGAGGAAGTATTCATCCCCGGTAAATCGGATGCCATTATGATTCCGAAAACATCCTCAGCACTGAAACTGCTGCAATATCTTCGGGATGAAGCGCACCGGTTTGCGATTACTTTCCACCGGCAGAAACGCAGCAAGCGTACGATCCGCAGCACGCTCACCGAAATACCCGGTATCGGACCAAAAACGGCACAAAAGCTGCTGAAAGAATTCGGCTCGGTAAAGCGCATCCGGGAAACCGATCTGGAACAACTCCAGGAACAAGCCGGTAAGCAGACGGGCGAGGTAATCTACGAGTACTTTCATGGAGGAGAAAAAGCCGGGGAAGGGTGAGTCGCTAAAAATCCCCGGGATGAATCCCGGGGTTACAATATGGGCCGTGCCTTTCGGCACTGTGATTTTGACAAGCGATTATTAATAAGTGAAACAAAGGGAGAGATGGAAAAAGTTCAGTCCATACCATTAATAAGCTTTAGTAAGCTTGTATTCCACTGGATAGTGTTGTAAGGTAAGGTTGCCAAACGACTGCTGAAACTGATGCCTAAGAAAGGTAAGATAAAGGATTTATATATTTGCAAATGTTATGTGTAATATCCTGTTTCAATACCGCTCCAACATTCGGTGATTTTCGGATTAACGAGGAGGAGACTTGGTGACTCTCAAGCAAAGCTATCTAAATCAAGTTGTTAGCACATTGTAAGTTTACTAAATTATGGATGTTAGTAATTTCATGATGTTGATTACTAAACAATTTAGTGCCGCAGGCACGATAAATATTGTAACCCCGGGATTTATCCCGGGACCATTAACGAGAGGCCACAACAGAGTGCCGTAGGCACGACACATACCGTTTAAAAATAGATAGTATTACCATGGCAAATACCTATCATCAAATATATATCCAGGCAGTTATCGCAGTAAAATATCGCAATGCATTAATTCGGAAAGAGTGGAAATCGGAATTTCTTGCTGTAATAGGGAATTTGATTAATAAAAGCGGAGGAAAGACACTCATTGTAAATGGTACGGAAGATCACACACATTGTTTTTTCGGCATGAAACCATCTTTAACAGTGTCCGGATTATTGCAGAAAGTTAAAGCGAATTCATCAAAGTGGCTGAATGAAAGCGGCAAGCTATCTCACCGATTCGAGTGGCAGCCGGGATATGGAGTATTCTCTTACAGTCGGTCTCATATAGACAAAGTGTATAATTATATCAAGAACCAAGAAGTGCATCACAGAAAAAAAAGTTTCAGGGAAGAATATATCCGGCTGCTTGAAAACTTTGAGGTTGACTATGATGAACGATATATTTTTTCAGAACCTGTTTAAGGGGCACATATAATTTGGGTCTACAATACAATAGATATTCAGGAATCATACAGTCAGGCAAGCTATAAAGTAGTTAGAATTCAGTCGTCGGAAAACTAACAATACCATCTCCGATTCAAATTCATGTAAAAAAGCCCTCCGGTAAACTGAATGCCAATAGTTAGAGTAAGCTTAGAAAACCTGAAAACTATTACGAAGCCTACACGAAAATGCATAGCTGATAGCCGGTGGTTATTCACATTTAGCTTGCATACTATCAAAAATATATTACATTCCTTTGATCATAATCATATACAGATATAATCAGGCATAGCATCGGCAAGGTGTGCTAATCCAAACTCTTAATTTTCTTATTTAAACTGGCTCATGTTGCAATCCGCAGTAGACATTGATATCCGCAAAAATCCCTCAGGCAGGCTTCAGCAAGTTGATTTTGACAATCTCACTTTCGGCGAGGTGTTCTCCGATCATATGCTCACTATCGACTACCGGGATAAAACCTGGAAAAGACCGGTAATTGAACCGTATGGTCCGTTGCCGCTATCTCCGGCGACTAAGTTTTTGCATTACGGACAAGGTGTTTTTGAAGGATTAAAGGCATTCCGGTATGCGGGGGGTAAGATAAATATTTTCCGGCTTGATGAGCATTACCGTCGTATGAAGCGCTCCTGTGAGCGGATGATCATTCCGCTTCCGGATGAAGAACTGTTTTTGGAAACGATCAAAGTTCTTGTAGACCTCGATCGCGACTGGGTGCCCGAAGACAAATTTAAATCCCTGTATATCCGACCGTTCATTTTTGGCACGGACGAGTCCCTGGGAATGCGTGAGTCACAAAACTATAAGTATATCGTGATAACCTCACCGGTGGGCAATTACTATAAGGAAGGTATCAAACCGGTGAAGCTTACCACTATGCCGGAATTTGTGCGGGCTACCCCCGGTGGTGCGGGGGAGGCCAAAGTGCCGGGCAACTATGCCTCGAGTTTGTATCCGGGAGCCCGTGCTTTCGAGCAGGGATATACCCAGGTCCTCTGGCTTGATGCCATCGAGCGGCGGTATGTCGAAGAGGTGGGCACCAGCAATATCTTTTTTGTGATTGAGGATAAACTGGTAACACCTGACCTGAGCGGCAGCATCCTGCCGGGCATTACCCGCAAGTCCATTCTGGAACTGGCCGAACGCTGGAGTATGCCGGTGGAAGAGCGAAAAGTAGCTATTGATGAGTTATTCGACCTTCATAAACAGGGAAAACTGACCGAAGTATTTGGTTCAGGTACGGCTGCCGTAGTTTCACCGGTAGGAGTGATCCATCACGAAGGACAAAAAATTGAGCTGGGCCAGGACAAAATGGGACCGATCGCTCAAAAGTTTTATGATGCCATCACCGGTATCCATCACGGTGAGATCAAAGATGAAGCCGGATGGTGCCATCTGGTCTGATTTTGTTTTTGGCTGACCATGAGATCATCCTGAAAATGTGATCCACTACTCCGTTTCTGTATCAGGATTTTTAATTACCAGACAGCCGGCCAGCATATCGTGCAATCCCTGTTTCCTTGAGGTGAATGCAACCATCAAAAAACCAATATAGAGAATGAGGGCGGATAATATTTTGGCAAAGTAACGACCGGTAGCCCGCAGAAATGAAATTCTCCGGCCATCCTCGTCACAAACTTTAATCTCCAGAGCCATCTTTCCGGGGGTGGCCTGGTAAGAGGAACTTTCAAAGAAAGCCCAGTACAACCAGCTGATGAGCGAAAGCCCCATGTAGGTCACGCCTGTAATTGTCCCGGCAGTAGCTGAAGTCAGGAAAAACTCAAATCCGTAAAGAAGTCCCTGGATAAAAATAATGATGACGATATCGATCAGGTAGGCAAAGAAGCGTCTCCAGAAGCCGGCATACCCGAAAGGCGCAACTACCTGGCTCTGTCGTGCCCTACTGTAATCAGTTATGCTTGAGTCGTAGGGTTCACCGGAGTCAAACAGGTCAACTTTATTCAGGGGTTGCCAGCCAATCATACCTTCCCGCCACACGTTAACATCATGAGGAAGCTGCCCGGAAATCACCATTTCACGAAGTTCATTTCTGGAGACGGGTCCTTTTTTCTGATCACCTTCCAGATAATACCATATATTCATCTTGCAGAAGTTGTTGTAATTAGAATTTACAGAAAGTAGCTTTTCAGCTACCGGTTTTCAACGAAATAATTAACAATCGGTTTCGAAATTCCCGTGATTCAGGTGAGATTGCGTACTAAATCCTTGCATTGGTGGTTTTTAACCACTGATTTTCAACTGGCAAAGATGAGCAAGCTGGAACATTGCCGGAATAATATTGTTGATTACTGCGTCAACCATAGTAATAAAACATAAATTGAAAAATGCTGAAATATATTTTCGGAAGAGATGATTAAGGGGTTAGCAATTGTTACGGCGGCATTGTTATTTATACTGGCATTCGGTGGATTTCTCGGTGGGTTTGCGCTTCTTGCTGATCCTACCGGTGCGATGGTAGGGTTTCCGGATGATATGATAAACCGGCTGCCGGTTTCAAATTACACGCTGCCGGCCGTTTTTTTGGTGGTTGTTTTCGGCATGGTTCCGGCTTATCTCGGTCTGCACCTCAGCAGGTCGTTGTTTGATACTATCCCTCTGGAACACAGTGCGTTGTATGTCAGCGCTTTAGCTTCGGTACTTCTCGGCTGGCTGGCCGTACAGATCTGGCTGTTGGGGTGGGGGCATTATCTGCAAACGGTTTCAGTCATACATGCACTGTTGCTTCTTGGCTGTGGCATGATGATGTTTTTCATCGATATAAATTCAGAAGAGCATTGAAAATCAATTTCAAACTCTACTGGCGGTATGAGCCCCGATATTGAAAGTTTTTTCAAATTGGAAGCGCTTCCTGTGTAACTGTAGTTTTTTCATTTAGATAGCTAATGACTATATTGATCTTCCATGGAAGGAAAATCCTGATATCAAAACGGCAGGTTATCTTATTATATCTGAAAGAAAGGACAGGTATCTGTCTGTGAATGAAAGAGATATTAACGGGAATTTGCTTTTGTACTGTTATAGAAAACTTCACGTTATGGTTACCGAATTTCCGAAACCAGATATTGTGATGATTAAAATCAAAGCCGGAGACATACTGTCCTGAGGGAGAATAACTCCTTATGACATATTGATAATCAACCTATTAACTTTGTTTATGAGTACTGATGTAAAAAATGAGCCGGAAATCATTTTTCCGGATGTTGCCGTAAATACATACAAGCCCAAAAACCCGGTTGAAGTACCGATTGTAGAAAACCGAATTGCTACGATGCAATCCAGCCCGAACTTCATCCGGCATATTTCGTTTGATGTGAGTGGAACCGAGCTTGAAGGCAATGTACGTGCCGGACAAAGTATCGGCATTATACCTGACGGCCTAACCGAACGGGACGGCAAACCCGCGAAGGTCCGACTGTATTCGGTAGCGGCTCCCACAAGAGGGGAAGACGGTGAAGGAAAGATTATTTCAACTACAGTAAAACGTCTGGTTGATGAAGATCCGGAGTCTCTGAATTTGTTTACAGGACTGTGTTCCAACTATTTATGCGGATTGAAGCCCGGTGAAACCGTAAAAATGACCGGGCCCAACGGCAAAAAATTTGTATTACCTGAAAATGCCGAAGATTTCAACTATATCTTTTTTGCTACCGGAACCGGTATTGCTCCGTTTCGCGGAATGGTAACCGATCTGCTGGAAAAAGGTATCAAAAACGATATTGTTCTTACCTTCGGTACGCCTTACCGCTCCGATCTGCTGTATTACGACTTCTTCCAGGAGCTTGACGACAAACACGATAACTTTCATTACCTCAAATCCATTTCCAGAGAAGATCCCCGGGAGGATGGTTCAAAACACTACGTACAGTACAAAATTCTCGATGCCTGGGAGTTGATGAACCCGATCCTGGTAAAGGAAAATACACTCATCTATATCTGCGGACTCAAAGGTATGGAGCTGGGATTGTACAAAATACTTGCGCAGCAGGGATATAAGGGATACCTGAAAATTTCCGAGGAGATCGCAGACAAACCGCCCCATGAATGGAAAACTGAGGATCTGAAGAAAAACGTACGGCCTTCCAAACGTACATTCCTGGAAGTGTACTGATTTCCCGCGGAAAACGGCATATTGAATAAATCAAAAAAAGCCTGTACAGCTCAACTGTATAGGCTTTTTTTATTGGAAGTAACATACAATAATTCCGGTTAATGAAGTGCGAATGAAACCTGTTATATTCCCGGTAGTTGCTATTAATTTTTACCTCACGGGCAGGGAATGACCTCTTCATCACATACAATTCGGGATAACGCTGATGTATTTATAATTGCGGATC
>SLQI01000202.1 GCA_007131535.1 Balneolales bacterium
GTAAGGCAAAACTCAAAAGGAGCAAAAACGTAAGAGACGGAATGTGTTTAGGCATAGCGATGTTCAGTTGTGATAAGTGGATATTCCGGAATAAACGAAATATTAAGAGTAAAATTGATCCTTGTAAACTACTACCCTGAGTTATTTGAAATTGCCTATCCCAAAGGCATAATAAAGCTGATTTTCAACGTTGCATACACAGAACGGAGTTTGTATATTTGCCATTCTCTGAATCGGGGCTATAGCTCAGCTGGCTAGAGCGCTTGCATGGCATGCAAGAGGTCCGGGGTTCGAATCCCCGTAGCTCCACTGAGTTGAGGTTCGCCTCACTTAAAGTCGGTTTGACAGTATTTCTTCTACCGACATTCTTTCCTTAAGACCTGTTCAAGGTGATCAGGTTTTTTTATTTGAGAAGTGCATATTCGGGGCAGGTCTTGTACGACCAGCTCCCTCTGAAGTCCGTCAGGGCCGGAAGGCAGCAGCGGTAGGAGGTCGTAGCGGTGCGATACAAGGAGCCTGCCCCATTTTTTTAGCTTATCTACATTGCACTTTCGGTAAACTCAAGTGCCACTACGTCGTATACTCGGCGTTGATTCGCACATATTCATAGGAGAAATCACTTCCCCAGCCGATTGCGTACTCCTCACCATCTTTCAAGTCCAACTGTATCCGGATGTGGGTTGATCGCATCATTTTCTTTAACTGCGTAAGGTTTTCGCCGGTGGGCTGACCATTCTTCAAGAGCTGAAGCGTTTTTTTGCTGCCCATAAACAGATCCACTTTTTCAGGATCAAAGTCGGCACCTGAGCGTCCGGCAGCGGCAAGAATACGGCCCCAGTTCGGGTCGCGGCCGAAGATTGCCGTTTTCACCAGTGAAGAGTCCGAAACCGTACGGATGATTTTCCGGGCATCTTCCTTACTCTTGGCTCCCATCACCTCGTACTCAATAAATTTGGTTGATCCTTCTCCATCGGAGACAATCAACTTGGCCAGACTCATGCAGATTTTGTGAAGCTGCTTTTTGAACTTCTCGTAACTTTCGTTCTTCTCAGTGATTTCCTTATTCCCGGCCATGCCGTTACAAAGCACCGAAATCATATCGTTGGTGGAAGTATCCCCGTCAACGGTGATCATATTGAAGGTCTGGTCGGTAACCTCGCGAAGTGCTTCGTCCAATAGCTCCGGGCTGATGGCAATATCGCTGACGATAAATGCGAGCATCGTACCCATATTCGGGTGAATCATACCGGATCCCTTCGCTACTCCGGCCATGTTGATTTGGTTCTTACCCAGCTTAAAATTCAGATATTCTTCTTTGGGAAACGTATCGGTGGTCAAGATGGAGCTGGCAAGCAGGCTTGAGGCAACCCGACGTTCGGTTAATTTGCGCACATTATCTTTGATCCCCTGGACAACAAGGTCTGTGGGAAAAGTATGTCCGATGATTCCGGTGGAGGCAATAATTACATGGTTTTCGTCAACCTCCAGTTCTTCGGCAGCGGTTTTGACCATTGCCTCGGCGCCTTCCATTCCCTGCCGGCCGGTGCAGGCGTTGGCGTTTCCGGAGTTAATCACAATCGCCTGAGCTTTCCCTTTGGGGTTTCGTTTGCGCATCAATTTTATGGGCTCTGCCACTACGAGATTGCGGGTGAACAACGTTGCTTCCGAAGCCGGTACTTCTGAATAGATAAGTCCGAGATCCCGGCGTTTGGATTTGATACCGGTATGAGCACCCCAGTATTGAAAGCCTCTGACGGTGGTCATTGTGTTCATTTCAGACATAGAATATCAGGGAGCTAAGGATGATTGGTTGAGTCCGGAGTCTTCAGCAAACCCGAACCTGAGATTTAAATTTTGAATGGCCTGGCCGGCTGCGCCTTTGACCAGGTTATCGATGACCGAAACCACGATCACATTGCCGGTTCGCTCATCAAAAGTGGGGTAGAGATTGCAAAAGTTGGTGCCCCGAATTTCATGCAGTGAGGGCGGCTTGTCGTTCAGGCGAACGAATGGCTTATCCCCATACGCGTTTTCAAACCATGATCGGACTTCATCCGATGATGAAATGCCTTCAGCCTTTCCGTAAACGACGGTCAATATACCCCGACTCACCGGTAGCAGGTGTGGTGTGAACTGCACGGTAGAAGCGGTTCCGGTCACACGTCGGGTGACATCTTCAATTTCCGGGGTGTGCCGGTGTTTCATCAACCCGTAAACCGAAAAATTGTCGTTTACAGTGGGAAAATGCGTGTTGGGCTTAGCGTTGGCGCCGGCACCAGTTACACCGGATTTGGCATCAATCACAATGGATTTCGGATCTACTTTGCCGCTTTTGATTAAGGGGATCAAAGGCAGTATGGCAGAAGTAGGATAACAGCCTGGATTGGCAATCAGGTTGGCTGTGCGGATATCTTCACTAAACCACTCGGGCAGGCCGAAAGCGGCATCAGCAATCGCATTCGGCAGTACATGCTTTTCCGGGTACCATTGATTATAAAGTTCTGCGCTGCTGAGGCGAAAATCACTGGAAAGGTCAATGATCGGCGTTTTTTCGTAGCCGTTTTGTTTGACGAAATCCATGGAAATTCCGTGCGGGAGTCCCAGAAAGATGGCGTCGTAGTCGGCCGGATTTATTTCTTCGGTAGAAGTGAGTTTCTGATCAAAAAAGCCGGTAAACTGCGGATAGATTTCATCAAACCTCGTTCCGGCGCGGGAACTGGACGTGACACCCGCGATTTCAACGTCCGGATGGTCGAGAAGCAACCGCACCAGTTCGGAGCCGGTGTATCCGGTTGCTCCGGCAATTACTACGCGTAAGGGAGTACTCATGATTGCTCCTGTTTAGCTTTTGCTACCGATGACTTTACCGTATCAAGTACGGTGGATAGATCATCGCGGGAAATGTTCAGGGGTGGTACAAGGCGTATGACGGTGCCTGACGCCGCATTGGCCAATACACCACGGTCGAACATTTCCCGGATGGTTTGTTGTGCATCGAAATTCAATTCCACGCCGATCATCAGACCGATACCGCGAACTTCTTTGACGGCATCTTCACCGGTTGCCCATGATTTAAGTTGTTCCAGCATCCACTGACCATTTTCTGCGGCCTGTTCTACCAGTCCTTCTTCTTCTATGATGGTCAGTGCTTCCAAAGCGGCTCGGGTAGCTAGGGGGTTGCCTCCGTACGTGGTTCCGTGATTGCCGGGTACCAGTGCTTTGGCAACTTCTTCTTTGGCTAAAAGTGCCCCGACCGGAACGCCACCACCCAGCGCTTTGGCAAGAGTCAGGATATCGGGCTGGATGCCGTAATATTCATAGGCAAACATGTGTCCGGTTCGTCCGACTCCGCACTGGATTTCATCCAGAATCAGCGGAGTACCATGCTGATCACAAAGCTCACGCACCTGCTTTAAATAAGCTTTATCCACCGGACGAATGCCTCCTTCACCCTGTATGGGTTCCAGTATGACGGCTACGGTGTTATCATCAACTTCGGCCTTGAGCGCTTCGATATCGTTAAAGGCCACCTGTTTGAACCCCGAAGGCATCGGGTGAAACCCTTCTTGATATTTGGCTTTCCCGGTGGCGATGCCCCCCAGAGTTCGCCCGTGAAAGCAGCCTTCCAGACTTACAATGTTGCCGGTTTTGCCGTTTTCATGACCGTATTTGCGAGCAAGTTTTATGGCTCCTTCGATAGCTTCACCGCCACTGTTGGTGAAAAACACGCGCTCCAGGCCGGTGAGTGTGGTAATTTTTTCAGCAAGCCTGACCTGTGGTACCGATGTGTAGAAGTTTGAGACGTGTATCAGTTTTGATATCTGATCCTGCAGTGCCGCTACAAATTTTGGGTGGCTGTGACCCAGGCTGTTGACAGCGATACCGGCCAGGGCGTCAATATATTCATTGCCGTCGGTATCCCATACGCGCGAGCCTTTCCCTCTGTCCAGGGTTACCGGGAAGCGTTTGTAAAGATTAAAATGATGTTGCTGATCGAGTATGTGCCAATTAGTGGTTGGAGTCATCAGGAAATGATTTTGGTTCCTTTAAATTCTTTTTGCGTAAGTAATTCGGTGAGAGCACCCTGTCGTGTTCCATTCACTATACAAGCCTGTCCGGCACCCCGGTTCAGGGCAATTTCACAGGATTCTATTTTTGGGATCATCCCTCCCCGGATGATACTGTTGTACCGGGTCTTCAAATCTTCAAGCGTAACTTTTTTGATCAGTGAACCCGGGTCGTTGATATCCTCCATTAATCCGTCGACGTCGGTAAGAACAAAATAGGAATGAACTTGAAGGGCACCTGCCAGATGGCCGGCAAACATATCCGCATTGATGTTATAATCCACGCCATCTTGTCCGAGTGAAACCGGGGAAACCACGGGCAGAAAATCGTTGCTTAGTAAAACCTGCAATACACGGGGATCAACACTTTTCACATTTCCGACCTGACCGAGGTCCAAGTCCTGAGTCTTACCATCAATCGTTTCGCGGTGAAGTCTTTTTTCAGCAACTACAAGATTGCCGTCTTTGCCGCTGATTCCAACAGCGCCGACTTTTTTCTTGTTAAGCAAAGAAACCAGCTCCCCGTTTACCGATCCGCGTAGTGCCATTTCTACATACTTCATAGAAACAGCGTCGGTTTTGCGGTGTCCGGCAACAAATTCACTTTCAATGCCGGCAGCTTCTAAGGTTTGCTTTATTACCGGCCCGCCGCCATGAACGATAACCGGATTGAATCCGGTGGATTTCAAGGTGGCAATTTCATGCAGCAGAGTGCTTTTGACGGATTCATCCGTCATAGCATTGCCGCCGTATTTAATCAAAATGGTGTTTTCTGGAGCCGAGTCTGTTGAAGAAGTGTGTTTCACCAATAGAGGGGATTTGTAATATGAGGTTTGGGCGTGGTGTTAATAGTAGTTCTTAATTGCTGATATATATAAACTTGTGAAATTTGCTAATCTGCATAGGCGTGTTGAGTGTATATAATAACCTTTTTTGTCATTAAGTCAATAGATACTCAAAAATTATTTTCTTATGGGAGTTGAGATAAAGAAGTATTGAAATTCCCCGGTTTGTTTTGCTCCAAGGGTTGAAGGTATCTATATTCAAGCCAAAAAGATATGCAGCCCACAGTCGGAGAATATGTACGGTCCGTTGTCATCGCGACATGGTTTATTATTGCCTTGTCGTTGTGTATCATCATTTTATTGCCGGCGGTAATTCTTTCATTCGGCCGGCTTCGCAATTTGATGATAAAATGGCTGGGATATTTTCTTGGCAGAAGCGTGCTATGGGTGGCCGGAATTGATTTCAGGATAGAATATATCGGTCCGAAGCCAAAGGATCCGGCCGTGTTTATCATGAATCATTCATCTACACTGGATTTGTTCATTTTGGTGGGGTTGCAGCTGCCGAATATCCGGTTTGTGGCCAAAAAAGAATTCCTGTATAACCCCCTTTTTCTCATAGCCGGAAAGCTTGCCGATCAAATTTTTATCGACCGGAAGGACAGCAAAAAATCTATTCAGACGCTCAATAAGGCGATCGATAAAATCAAAACGCAGCAGTTATCGGTGTTTTTTGCTCCTGAAGGAACCCGAAAACATAAAGGCATCATCGGACCTTTCCGTACCGGGGCTTTTTATATGGCCCATGATCTCAAATATCCAATAGTTCCGATCTATGTTGAAGGGGCCAGAACGCTGTGTCCGGGGAATTCGCTGATAACTCGGAAAGGTGTGATTACCGCTTATATCTATCCGCCCGTAGACGTTACAGACCGGAAGCGATCAGAAATGCCTGAAGTAGCACGGGAAATGCGCGCCCGCTATATGGAATGGGCCGGCGTGGAAAATGAAGAAGAGAATATGAAAGTCGAAGCCTAAATAATTGCTCGTTTCAGTTCTTCCATTGATAGATTTTTATTGGCCGTGGATTTTCGCGGATTGAACGCGGATTTTATGTGTTGATATTTCAACAACATAGCCAAGGTTCTTTATGGTTAATAATGAAGAAATTTTCAATCTTCAATTTTCTATTGAAATCATTTATCTGTCATTTCAATCATAGCGCAACGGCACGGAGGATATAAGCCGGGACCAGGTTACACGAAGGTAAACCCGGTCCCGCAAAGGGTTTTAGTCTCCATAATAGGTTGGCGCGCCAGGCCCTACTTCAAATCCGAAGCCGAATACCCAGATCATGAAAAGGACGATCCAACTGAGTAAAAAGAAGATGCTGTAGGGCAGCATCATGCTGATGATGGTACCGATACCCAGATTTTTATCGTAGCGGTTGGCAAAGGCGAGAATCAACCCGAAATAGGTCATCATCGGGGTGATGATATTGGTAACGGAATCCCCTATTCGGTATGCCGTTTGGATAACTTCCGGACTGTAGCCGATCAGCATAAGCATGGGTACGAATATCGGAGCCGTTACTGCCCACTGAGCGGATGCCGAACCCAGCATTAGATTAACTGACCCGGAAACCAAGATGAAAAGTATGAATATGAACGGCCCCGTGGCACCTGCCTGTTCGAGAAGCTGCGCGCCGTTTACGGCAAAAATCTGTCCGAGGTTGGTCCAGCCGAAAAAGGCGACGAACTGAGCCGCAAAAAATACGATCACAATATACAGGCCAAGTGTGGACATCGATTTTGCCATGCCGTCAATCACATCCCGGTCGCTTTTCATTGTACCGGCAACCCGGCCGTACACATAGCCGGGTATGATGAAGCCTATAAAAATGAGCGCTACAATCCCATTCAAAAGCGGCGAGCCGGAAACGATGATTTGGCCGGTTTCAGGCTCACGGAGCCAGCCCCACTCCGGTATGGTTAGCAAGAGGATCACCCCGACAAAGAATAAAACGCTAATAAACGCCCAGAATAATCCCTTTTTCTCGACAGGGGTGAGCGGATCCATGGCATCATCGTATTCGCTGAGATCTTCCATGGCAATACTCGGATCGTATTTGCCGAGCTGCGGCTCCACAATCCGCAAAGTTACAAAAGTTGCAACAGCAGTAATAACAAAGGTACTGACTATCATGAAGTACCAGTTTACCGCGGGATGAACCTCATAACCCGGGTCAATCAGGCGGGCGGCTTCTTCGGTAAGGCCCGCAAGTAGCGGGTCAATCGTGCCAAGGAAGAGGTTGGCACTGTAGCCTCCTGAAACGGCCGCGAAAGCTGCGGCCAGACCGGCCAGCGGATGGCGCCCGACAGAGTAGAACACAACGGCTCCAAGCGGTACCAAAACTACGTACCCGAGCTCTGATGCCGTATTGGAAATGATTCCGGCAAAAATAATGGCAACTGTAACCAGATTTTTGGGATCCATTATAACAGCTCCGGTTCGGCGGAAGTAACTTGCGGTTTTAGGGTCGTGAACGACGGGCTTCACAGAGAGAGCCGCA
>SLQI01000439.1 GCA_007131535.1 Balneolales bacterium
AATATGATGCCAAGCTGGATTCCAAAAAACGCATTACACTGCGTGGCGCCCGAACGGAATACTATCATGTTACCGAAAAGGAAGATGGAACGATTGAATTAAGTCCACGGGAATTGGTGCATCCCGATACAATATCTGAGCGAACCTATAACATGGTGAATCAAGCCATTCAAAAATATAAAGAGGGTAAAGTCTCCGAGCCGGTTGACCAGGAAGAACTGGACCGGCTTCTCAACGAATCTTCTGAGTGATGTTTACCATTCGAATGGGTGTTCCTGAGATGCAGGAATTCTGGGATGATCTGTTGCACCGAAAAAAACAGGGGGCTCTGGGTGCCGATGAGGAGGAGTTATTTTCATCCAAAGAAACAACAATTCGTATAACTTAAGAAATTTCACTCGTAAGTTTCCAACCGGCTCATTTTGGCCAATTCCAAAGCCAGAATTTTCTGTTCATGTTTCTCGACAGGCCATCCTGTTATATTAACATGGCGGGGAGGGTTATTATCGACAACCACTTTAAGATTTTGTTCTTCAGGTACCGACTTATCAACTATTCCGGAACCTTTCAGGCTTTTATTTTGCTTTTCGGCAACCTGCTGCTCACCCAGTTTTTTAATGGTTTTCCGGTCAAGCCCGTCCACACCGAATACGGAAAGATTGCCATCTTTTGCCGGTAAAAAAGCGCCCGGCTTTACAGTTCCTTTTGTTTTGGAAAAATGCCGGTCCGATAAGATAAACCGGGCCAGCTCCTGATACTCCGAACGTTGTTCAGAACGAAAAGACCCTCTTAATTTGCTGAAAAACGACTTCAGGTATTTCTTCATCGAATATTTCTTTTCCCCGTATGCTGTTAGCTCCTATTAACCCTGCATAAGAAATGTGCCCATGCCCGGAAAAACTGATGGAGAAGGTTAAATATTTGTTTTTAATCCAGTCAAAACTTATCTCGCCATCCGGATCGACGGAAATTTCAGGATTTGGAAACTCTGCCGGCCATTGCTTTAAAAATACTGCTGCTTGCTCTATGGAGGCAGCGCGTACCGACTCTCCATTGTATCCATCCCAACCTTCGGCTCTGGTCTCTTGAATTACTTCCAAAAGTTCATCCATTAACTCCTGGTAATTTCCTCCATTGGTAATTGGTTCTATATATTCATACCAGTAACTGCGATATTCGTTAACCAGTATCCGACCTTCATCACTAAACAAGTTAGAATATGTAAGATCCTCAATACTTGTATGGGGGCGGATTGCTATTTGCATAAATCTATTGCTCTATCGGTTAACAATTCAAAAAATAACTGATTTTTTTTAGAACGCAATTTTTCAAATTTTTCCCAAATTTCCTGGTTATCCGGGTCTGTTTGAATGGTCATCTCCACGCTATTATCTATAACTAAAATTACCTGGAATTCGTTTTTTGCCGGTTTTAAGGTATGTACGGCACGTGATGTAATTCCTTCCCTATCTATTAAACCAATACGATAAAAAAAGGAGTTTACGGTATCATTTATAGTATCAGGTAGCGAAGGATAGGTTGTTACATATGCTGAAGGTTCTTCTGTTGTTGGAATATGCAAATGGTTTAAAAACCGAAGTCGTAATTTGGTAATGCTTTCCGGCTCCGCTGTACCGATATAATAATTTTCCCAATTCGATCGGGCATTTTCAACAAAATCATCCCAACTAACATATGGCTGAAGCCGATTATAAGCATATCTGTTTTTTAAAAATTGCAGAATCTGCTTTCTTTCACGCTCTTCATAGATATAGCCTGTTATTTCCTGTCTGGTTTGTTGATTAACCTTCTCTCCCTTTGCATCAAGCTGATACTGGCCTTCAAATTCTCTACGGGTTCGCTGCTCTGGAAATGATTCAAATAATTTTTTAGCGGGGTTCTTTAATTTATCAGTTGTAAGGTTTGGAGAAGGATTAACATGTATTTCCAATACTGCTTCAACAATAGGTGGCTTGGATAGAAGCTCGTACATCAGTTAAATATTTTGTCAGAAATACTTTTATGAGATTTATCTTACGGTGTCAACGACTCACTTTAAGCATTATGTAATTAAAATCAAAGCCACCTCGGATATATACAACACTTATACTTCCTTTAGGAAGCTCTGTTGATAGTCCATGCCTCAAAAATATCAGTTCCACGAAGATTACTGGTAGCCGGAGTATCCATGGTTTATCGTCGACAACGGCCTCATCCTGTACGCCTTCAAAACCGAGGCCGCCGCACAGGAGTGGCTGAGAAGTCAGTACATAAATTACATGCTCGTCACCCACCTCGATGAGCTGCGCACGATGTATTTGGAGCCGGAAGACAGCCGGTGTTGGGAGAGTTACAGGATGGAGTGTATGTGATTGGTAGATTAAGGTAATTAAGGTAAATGAGGTAATTGGGGTGAATTGTTCATTTGTTTGACGTTTGATGTTTTGTCAATTCCAGGGTTAGCTCTGAGTTATTCAGGTTACATCATTAAACGAGACCCGTAGGGTCGGCCCTATTTGTAGGAAAAAATGTCCTGCCCCAATCCACGGAGTCCAGTCAGGGACGGTCATCATATCTTCAGGAAGGGCTAAAACAGTGTCCGGCCAAACAGGATTAATGAGAGCCTGTTGAGTGAATTGTTCATATGTTTGGTGGCTTATTGATGTACGACGTATGATTGACGATATACGATTTGTGATTTTGAGGCCAACACATCGCAAATCGTACGTCGCCAATCGTCAATCGTAAATCAGAATGGTGCAGCTGCTGGTATTTTGTCTCTGCCCTAACCTCAAACGCCGACAGGTCCGGTGGACGCTGTCGGGTTTTAGCCAACAAATCTGACAGCGTCCGCAGGACCTGTCAGCATTTGAGCGAGTACGAAAGAGCTACCGGATGGAGTGTGTGGAGGTATTGTATTAAAGACGTTAATATGTTTTTAAAATAGCTATATTGTCATCCAACAAATCAGAGAATAAATGCTCTTAAGTATTTATTAATCACATGGAAATATCTGAGCTTCTTATCATGGTAATACTTCTTTTTCTTCCCGGGATTATAGAAAAATTACTATTGATCAATTATCGCCGGTAGAAGAAAAGCGTCACTTTTATTTTGTTATATATGCCTTGGTGTTGGGCTTTGTTTCTTATTTGACTTATGGTCTCATTATTCAGTTGATCAACAGCCTTGGCGCAGTGGATAAGCCCATTGCAGTCAGCTTTCTGGAGTCTCTGTTAGACCGAGAAAGACAGGTTAATATCAATGAGATAATATTTGCCTCGGTAATATCCATTTTTATTGGATTAGTCATTGCTTTATTCATCAACAAAAAATGGCTTCACCGATTTGCCAACTATATCGGAATAACCCACAAATTTGCCGAGCCCGGTGTTTGGGGATTTGTTTTTGAATCTTCAGATCCGACTGAATGGGTATTAATCAGGGATCACGTAAAAAAATTATCTTATTATGGTTGGGTGAGTGCTTTTTCAGACAAGGTGGATGATTGTGAGTTGTTTTTGCGTGATGTACAGATTTATGATGATACCACCGGCAAACACATTCATACTACTCCGGCGTTTTACATCGCACGTAACAGAAATGAAATTTCTATAGAATTCCCTGCGTTAAGTTTTACAGAACACCTAAAGGAGCCCGATAATGATAAAGAACAAAAGAGTAATTAAAGAAGGTAAGGTCAGAAAGGGAGGGCGTAATACCAGGCCTACTTCCCAAAGACCCGAGGTGAAGCCGCGCCCTTTAAGCAGTAAATCAGGAAACGATAACTCCTCTTCTAAACAAAAAAAATAGTTTTATAATTGAAGCATTTGTAGTGTTTATAGGTCAATCATGGTTGAATTCACCGCATCCCTGATGAAGTTAGTTAACAAAAAATTATGAAAGAGATTACACTCAAAATTCCGGATAAAGACATCGTATCCTTCCTGAAAGTAATTCAAAAGCTGGATTATGTGGAAATATCCGAACAATCGGATATACCTGAACAGCATAAGGATATTGTGCGTAACCGTATCAGGAAAAGTCAGTCTGATCCGGAGCGCCTGCAACCCTGGGATGAAGCCAGGCATTCGCTTAAGATGTAATAATGGCGTTTCACATTCTTTTCGAGCCCGAAGCGATACAGGATGTTCAGGAGGGAATCGACTGGTACGAAAGTGTTCAGGAAGGTTTAGGTGTCTCATTTTATGAGGAGTTAAATAAGTCTATTGATTATCTCAGGGAGAACCCGTATTTCCGGATAAGGTATGATCAGGTGCGTTGCTTACCTCTGAAAAAATTCCCATTTATGATCCATTTCACAGTTGATGAAAAAAACAATTCCGTTGTAATTCGGGCTGTATTTAATACTTTTTTATCACCGGAACGGTGGAAGGATAGGTGAATACAGACATAAGCCCATCAATAAAACCTTAAATTCGGTTACAAATGGCTTCACCACTCCGTGAATATGTTGCAAGGCTGGATTCCAAAAAACGCATTACACTGCGTGGCGCCCGAACGGAATACTATCATGTTACCGAAAAGAAAGATGGAACGATTGAATTAAGTCCATGGGAATTGGTGCATTGCGCCACCTGGATCTGGTATATCACATGATTGGCGGCTTATTGATGTACGACGTACGATTAACGATATATGATTTGCGATTTTGAGGCAACCAACACATCGCAAATCGTACGTCGTCAATCGTCAATCGTAAATCGCGAGGCCCTAACCTCAAACGCCGACAGGTCCGATGGACTCTGTCGGGTTTTTACCTTTAAATCTGACAGCGTCCGCAGGACCTGTCAGCATTTGGAGTGCGTGGAAGTGTTGCGAAGGGTTTGGTAATTAAGGTAATTGGGGTGTGTGAAATGTTTGATTGTTTGATGTTTTAATGTTTGTCACCTCACGGGTTAGCTTTGAGTTATTCAGCTTACCTCATTAAACGAGACCCGTAGGGTTGGCCCTGATTGTAGATAATTCGGCCCGCCCCAATCCACAGAGTCCCGTCAGGGAAGGTCTATCATTTACTATCAAATCTTGAGGAAGAACTGGACCGGCTTCTCAACGAATCTTCTGAGTGATGGTTGCCATTCGGATTTTTGGCTGTCAGGGTACAAATGCTCTGTGGTGTGAAATCAGATTAAAAATAGGGTGCGACATTATGCATTATCTGGTTTCGCAGCTCTTCATCAAAAGGCAGGGTCTTGTATTTTTCGCCGAAGGTGTCGGCGGAGCCGGATATCCAATCAGTGGCAGGCAGGATATGTTCCGGGCCAATCTCCCGAATCCGGGTTTCGGCCTGTTGATTCATTTCACGAATTTGTTGTTCCGTTTCAGTATCCCCCTCAGCCCGTTCTACAGGAATAGGAACAGCGGCAAGATCTAAGTATACTTGTTCCATACGTTCGGGATGTTCTTCAAAAGCATCCCGAAAGGCGGCTGAGGCGTTATCGGTGGCATCATTAAATCCGCTGGGTCCGCCCATGTGGGCGATTTGAACCGGAATATCCGGAGCTTCGGTCAGCACCTGATCGATGAATAATTCGGCATCTTCATAGCCATAGTCCGGATTGCGGGTCCACAGATGTATGACGACAGCCAGTTCGTAATCATTAGCCATTCGGAAAATCCCGGACAGTCTATTCAGCTCATCAGCATTCCGTAAATCGACATCGGAATTGGCAAGGTGGAGTTTCAGGCCGGTAAACCGACCATTTTCCCCGCAATTTTGAAGTTCCTCTGTCGCATAATCCGCAAGCGGGTTTAAACTGCAAAATGCAGCCAGCCTTTCCGGATAGCGGGAGGCCTGCTCCGCGGTAAATTCATTTTCTGATCGCACCAAGGCTTTCTCATCATCAAAATCCACTTCCGGCATGGCAAAAAAGTAAGCAACCGAGAGCAGTGCACCCTTTTCTACACCGGCACTATCCATTGCGGCAATAAGGGTATCTGCCGTGGTTTGGGCGCTGATATCCT
Organism: Balneolales bacterium; assembly: GCA_007131535.1. GTDB lineage: Bacteria > Bacteroidota > Rhodothermia > Balneolales > Natronogracilivirgulaceae > SLJN01. The sequence goes on from SLQI01000439.1 coordinate 5,986, forward strand.
CACTGACCTCCTGTCCCAGCGTTTCCTGAATGGTTTGTAAGGCTTCGGTGGCCGTAGCACTGCGGAGATGGATGTGGTGGTCGGCTTTATAATTAGTTTGATCAGAACAGCCGATACCAATAATCAGCATGGCAGACAGGCCAAGGGCGCGGCTCTTAAGTGGCAACATACTATATCACTTTATCCGGGGATTGAATCCGTTATGCAACATTATTTGATACCAGGCCAAATTAGCAGGAGCATATATGTCTAAAAAATATAGGATGTTGGTTCAACCAATACTGTTAGAATTATGAAAATTTGTTTTTCTAAAGTGAACTTTCGGGTTAGCTTTGAGCTATTCAGCTTACATCAATAACCGAGACCCGTAGGGTCGGCTCAGTTCGTAACGGTAACTTGATAATGGTGGTTGTAGGTGTAATTCGTTTCGGAATCCCGGAAGCGGACCGTGTAGTTGCCGGGTCCGTACTTATCCACCGGGAGCTCAATTATAAATCGATCGGAACCTGACCACTTCGAATCGATTAATGCCATCCCTCTTTTCCATCCGTATTCGGAGTCGTGCCACATATCAGTAGAGTCGGGCAATTGAATTTCAAATATCAGGTCGTCTTTTTTTACCCGTGAAGTATCTGCAAAAAAAGTTAATCTGGCCTGATCTACGGGTATGGAACCTAAATCTGAAGGTTTGGCCAGCCGAACCAGGTACGCCATAAACTTTTGGGTTACATATAACCTGTTTCCATTTAAGTGCAGACCGATACCCATGTGGGAGGAATTTTCATTCATCAGGTTTTCATAGTGACCTTTGGAGTTCATCCATCCCCTGACAATACTTCTTGCAATCCGATGCTTCTTGCGTTCGGATGAAAGTGGCGGGTCGCCAAAAAAGTACCGGTGAGCCAGGTTTTCTGAAGTATGGACCAGGAAATACCGGTCTCCAAGACGTTCGTTTATCCGTTCCGAAGGGGATTTGCCAAGTCGATTTCGATGGCTGATAAAATTATTCTTGCCCATATTTTTACTGTGCAGATTTGCCAATTCAGAAAGCTCATCATGTATTTTTAATTCAGACAGGCCGGCCTCGATACGATGTTCATTTACCAGGCTAATAATCTTAGATTCTATTCCTTTCAATTTGGATCCTTCGTCATCTGATTGCAGCGGAGTAAGTCCCAGGAACCAAATCGAAACAAGTATTGATGTGAACAGATACATATTGATACCCCTGTTTTTTTGTTCGAGATCACAGCATGTTATTCACAATACACACTAAAAAAGTTAGGTGACTATCTTAGCTGTTGTGCCTGTGGTAATTAGTGTCTGTAAGAAAACTCATGATGTCATTTGGAAACAACAGGTAATTAAGGTAAATCAGTAGATTAAGAAAAATTGGGTATTTGGCTCCATGAGTTGCTTTAAACCCAATTACCT
>SLQI01000362.1 GCA_007131535.1 Balneolales bacterium
AACGAACATCACCGACCATCAAAACCAGTTCTGCGTTCTGAAAATCCGAGTCGGTTTGGTTTTGAAAATCAGCAAAAAGACGGAAGTTGAGCCGGTCTTCTTCTTCATTCAGTAAAAGCTCATATTCCGGCTGCCAGCTCAGCCCCCTGGTCAGGTAGCGAATGGTGTAGGGGTAGGCTCCGGCTTCATCCGCATAAATATTCCAGGTTGCGGCAGACCCGGTTTCCGGCAAATGCTGGCCCGGTTCGGTAACCAGATAGTAATCATGCAAGTTAGTGAGTGTGATTGTGGCATCGTCATCTCGTTTGATTCGGGCAATGCCATTTCTGAAGGAGTGCAATACCCCGGAAATCGTCTCGCCGCCGGTACTTACCAAAGTGATTTCCTCTCCCTCCATCCCCATCAGAATATTCTGGATTCCATACCGGCTATCGATGAATTCGTGGGAATGCACCTCGGCATCCAACAGCAAAGCCAGAGAGGAAGCCTGTAGATGCGAACCCGGCAGGCCGGTTATCGTAAAGGTATTCGAACCTTCTTCCAAATCGGTAGTACCGAAATCGTTGACAAGGCTCACATTGCCGGGATACAGAATGATGCGTTTGTGATCCTGGTTTTCGTTTTCAATCTGACCGTAAACGGCAGGAGTACAAGCAGATAAAGCAATCAGAAGTAGAGTAATGAAAATCATAGCCGGTCATAATTTCGGTTGAGTAAGATTTGTGTAATTACGATAACGGATCAGCAAAGGTCAAAGAGCATATTTAGTGTCTGTAAGAAAACGCCAATATCTTCGTTCCGCTCGTCCCAAAAATGCTCATGTACGGGTTGTACACTGCGCTTTTTGGGAGCTTCGCGCGCCTTGGTCCTGGCGTTTTCTTACGACACTACCACTTTTCTTACAGGCACTAATGAGTGTTTTTCTAAAAATGCCAAAACTCCGGCTGATTAAGCAAAATGTTAAAAGGGCAGAATTTGTTCTTCCGTGATGAGATACCTACTCTCAGTACACCTCGTTATGTGAATTGACCCAGTTTTTTTAAAATAATGCAGGATTTTTCAATGAGTACACAGGTACAGGTGGCTTCCGATAAAAGCATTACAGAAATATTCGAAAAGCAGAAATTTTATTTACCGGTTTTGAAGCGACGCTCGGCCAGGGAGCGGGTTCGAAGGCTAAAGGGATTGGCTGAAATTATTAAGGATTATCAGGGACGGATTGAGACAGCCGGCTATAAAGATTTTTATAAACCGGCCATTGAGGTTAAGGCGATGGAAGTTTATCCGGTATTGAATGAGCTAACGTACGTAACTAAGTATCTCAAACACTGGATGAAGCCGCGCCCCGTGCCCGGTGGCCTCAAGCTGGTCGGTACGCGCTCGGAGATAGTATATGAACCGGTAGGGAATGTATTGGTGATCTCACCCTGGAACTATCCGTTTCACCTGACAATGATACCGGTGATCCATGCGATTGCTGCCGGTAACTCGGTAATTATTAAACCGTCTGAGATGTCGCCCCATACCTCAGAACTGATACGGGAACTTATTGACGCTGTATTTGACCGCCGGGAAGTATCGGTCATACAAGGGGACCACACGACAGCCGAATCTTTGCTGGAACAGCCGTTTAATCACATCGTATTTACCGGCAGCCCGAATATCGGGAGAGTGGTTATGGAAAAGGCTTCCTCCCACCTGGCCGGGGTAACCCTGGAGCTGGGCGGAAAAACCCCGGCATTGATCGACACCGAGGCTGATTTAAAAAAAGCCGTACCCGCTATTGTATGGGGGAAGATGGCCAATGCCGGTCAGACCTGCTTATGTCCGGATTATGTATTGGTGCCCCAAACCATGAAAAAAGAGGTGCTCGACCAGCTGGCCGCTCAACTGCACAAGGCATACGGAGACACAAAAAAAATATTAAACGGCAAGGACTTCGCCCGGATCGTCAACTCCCGCCACTTCCGCAGACTGCAGCACCTGCTGGATGATGCCGTTGAGAAAGGTGCGGAAATTGTATACGGCGGCGACTATGTAGAGAGTGACAACTTTATCGAACCAACGATAGTCACTGATATTCCTGAGGAAGCGGCCATCATGGAGGAAGAGATATTCGGACCGATCCTGCCGGTTGTAACCTACCGAAGCCTGGATCAGGCCATAAACTTCATCAACCGGAATAAAAGGCCGCTGGGTATTTATGCGTTTACCAACAACAAGGAAAAGGCCAACGATATCATCGCACGGACAACTTCCGGTAATGTGGTGATTAATGACGTATTCGCTAATTATATCAACCCGGCATTACCCTTCGGTGGGATAAATGACAGCGGCATGGGGCGGTTACATGGCGAGTACGGGTTTAGACAACTGAGCAACGAGAAGGCGGTAGTTCGCCGAAGCCGGGGCTGGACCCTCGCTGATCTGATGATGCCTCCCTACAAGAATGGAAGCCAGAAGCTGGCAAAACTGCTAATGAGGTATTTTTGATAGGGTGATAAAAGCTGCCTGCTAAATGCAATTTCAATTTTTGCTGCTAATCCCTTACTATACCTGTATGTGGTCGGAGGGGCTGAAATCAACACGAGACCACTGGTAAGGTTTATAAAATTGTAAAATAATTCAGGTTTATCATGGCATTAGCATGGATTGATTGGCTGTTGGTGATATCCTATTTCATCTTTTCGTTCGGGATTGCCATCTATTTTTATAAACGAGCGGGGCAAAATACCGGCGAGTTTTTTCTTACCGGCCGCAGTATGCCTTGGTGGCTGGCCGGTACATCTATGGTAGCCACCACATTTGCCGCTGATACGCCTCTGGCAATTACTGAGTTGGTGGCCCGGGACGGGATTGCCGGAAACTGGCTCTGGTGGAATATGCTGATGGGCGGGATGTTGACCGTATTTTTCTTTGCACGCCTGTGGCGCAGGAGCGGGGTGCTGACGGATGTAGAGTTTGTCGAAATGCGTTACGGTGGCCCGCAGGCTTCATGGCTCCGGGGGATCAAAGCGCTTTACTTTGGGCTGCTGTTCAACTGCATCATACTGGGTTGGGTAACCCTTGCTATGGAAACGGTAATCGAAGTTCTGTTTCCCGGAGTCACGGTTTTCGGTTATGAGTCGGTTTCCTTTTTAGGGCTTGAAATAAGCGCGGCGCTTATGATTTGCGGCGCCTTTATCCTGGTTGTCGGGGTTTACTCCCTGATCTCCGGTTTATGGGGAGTGGCGGTAACTGATATTTTTCAATTTGTTATCGCAATGGTTGGTACGATTCTGTTGGCCGTATTTGTACTACGCGTTCCGGAAGTTGGCGGAATGAGCGGGTTGATGGAGCAGCTTCCGGCTGAAACATTCCGGTTTACTCCCTCCATTGGTCAGGCAGCCGAAGGGGTAGCGGTACTGACTCTTAGTTTTGCCGCCTTTTTCGCCTACATCGGCATGCAGTGGTGGGCGAGCTGGTATCCGGGAAATGAGCCCGGTGGCGGCGGGTATATCGCCCAGCGGATGATGAGTGCCAAAGATGAGAAGCACTCACTGTTTGCCACTTTGTGGTTCAACATCGCACATTACGCGCTGCGCCCGTGGCCATGGATTATCGTCGCACTTGCCGCTTTGGTACTTTATCCGGATCTGGACGAACCGCGCCACGGTTTTGTAATGGTGATGCGGGATGTGCTGCCTCCCGGTATGCTGGGTTTGCTGTTTGCCGCCTTCCTTGCCGCTTTTATGAGTACATTTTCCACCCAGCTGAACTGGGGAACTTCTTACATCGTCAATGACTTTTGGCGTAGATTCATCAGAAAGGGTGAAAGTGAAAAATATTACGTGGCAGTCTCGCGGGTAGTGACCTTTCTGCTGGCGATAGCCGCATTCTTTGTGGCAACCTGGCTGGAGGCGATCAGTCAGGCCTGGGAAATTCTGCTGGCAGCATCCGGTGGGCTTGGTCTGGTTTTGATCATCCGTTGGTACTGGTGGCGGGTGAACGCCTGGAGTGAGCTTACCGCTACGCTGGTTCCTATTATCCTGGCCGTGTTGTACGCGATCGGCATTCCGGTGCCGGGGCTGGATCAGCCGTTTCCCACCAGTCTGTTTTATATTGTGGCTATTACAACCGTTGCATGGTTGATTGCCACGTTTATAACCGAGCCGGACAGCCGGGAAAAACTGGACCGGTTTTATCGGAAGGTGCGCCCGGGCGGCCCCGGCTGGAAATCTTTGCGGGAACGCCATCCCGATATCGAGCCGGATAGCGACCTCGGCTCCCTGTTTATCAACTGGATTCTTGGTGTGGCTATGGTGTACCTGGTGTTGTTTGGCGTGGGCCATCTGCTGTTTGCCCGTACAATGCTCGGGCTGCTTTGCCTGGCCGGGGCGGCAATAGCGGTAGTTTTCCTGTACCGGGATTTAAGCAACCGGGGCTTTGATACCGTGCTGGAGCAGGATGATGAGGAGGTTCGGGGCTGATATCCGACTCGTTATCATCGTGCAGCCTCCGGCATATCATAATCCTTTTCTCCGGCGGTAACCCTCAGTGAAAGCCGGTTTTGTGCCGGTGGCAGCTGGCAGGTTGTATAGGCATTGTAGGCGCAGGGTGGATTGTAGGACTTGTTGAAATCTATGATCACCTTGCCGTCCTCGTCAGGCGTATCGGTATAGATATAGCGTCCGCTGCCGTACGTCTCATCCAGATTGGTTTGATCCCCGAAAGGGATAAAAAAGGAGTCGCCGCGGTCAAGAACGTCAAGGGAGTATGATTCGCCATCGACCTCAAAAACGAGTTTTCCGGGAGAATTGTCCGGCAGGGTTTGTCCCAGAATATTGGTGATGTTGATCGTACTTCGATCCTCGTGAGGAACAAATTCAGCTTCTATCCGCCATTGTTTGTCGACGGGATAGCGCTCGAAACCGGCAAAATATGTATAGTAAGGACTTTCTTCATCAAACAACCGGATTCCGATTAAGTCATCGACCTGGTGAACCCGCCATAACAGGCGGCCATATTTAAGATCCACAGGTTCGTCGTTGGTAAGGTTGACCGGCACCTCTATCCGGCTGCCATCGCGATGCGTAATGCCCGGGTCCTCATGCAAGTGGAGTGTTACCGTGTTGCCGTCAACTAAAAAATAGCCGGTTTCTTCCGGTATCGTACCTTCGGGGAAACGAACGTCGTTGTTTTCTCCACTGCCAAACGTATTACGACCCTCTTCCAGCCAGAATAAACCGGCCAGTTTCATCCAGCCGTCACGTTCCTTAAGCCCGGCTACACGTTCTTTGTGCCAGTTATCTACCAGCTCCTGATGCTCTTCCGGGCTTAAATCCGCAGTGGGTTCCGTGGTACTGCAGCTGCCAAGCACCAATCCGGCCATACCTGAAACGATAAGTAAAAAAGCGTTTGGGATCAGACGATCATAAAATTGGGTTAGTTGCATCGGTTGAATTATTTAAGGTTTGATTTGTTAAACGGCACCTACTGCAGGGTTTGTATGGTCGAAGATTCTTTTGGCAACAGGACTCGGAAGTGTTGGAAAGCCGGATCAACCAAATTAAATGATGGACAGGGCTCCGGGTTGATATAGCTGCCTAATACCGCCTGGCCGGTGGCTATGGATAAAACACCGAATATAATTTTAACGGTATCTGTTTGGACTGAAATAAATTGATATTTTCCGGCAGAAGCTAACTCCCAATCATTTAAAACAGCCTTCCCAAAAATATGAAATATGTTGCGACGGTACTGCTTTTAGTTGTATTAAGTTCCTGTACGGTACTGGAATCTGTTTTCCAGGAACCCAGACCAACGGCTGAAGATTTGCCGGACCCTGTAGAACGAGGCGATATTCGGTTTTTTATTATGAGTGACCTCAACAGCAGTTATGGCTCCACGGACTATCAGTGGCAGGTGGACAGCACGGTGGTCTGGCTGCCGCGCTACGCCCCGGATATGATCCTCTCGGCCGGAGACCTGGTTGCCGGTCAGGATCGTTCGCTGAGTGATGATGAGATCAATGCGATGTGGGAGGGATTTGAACGCCACATAGCCGATAGTCTCAGATCTTACCGTGTACCTTATGCGCCGGCTATGGGAAATCACGATGGTTCCAATGCTCATGCCGATTTCCAACGGGAGCGCAACAAAGCTAAAGCCTATTTTAACCGGGAAAATGTTGATTGGGGAATTAACTTTGTTGATCAGGCCAACTTTCCGTTTTGGTACAGTTTTGAAATCGGCGACATCTTTTTTGTTGTCTGGGATGCCACCTCTGCCCGCATTCCGGAAGAAAACCTTAAATGGGTTGAAGATCAGCTGCAATCCGAACGAGCGCAGCAGGCTTCCATGCGCATGATGATGGGCCACCTATCTCTTTACCCGGTTGCCGTAAATCGAAACCGTCTTGGGGAGTTATTGCATCAACCCGATGAATTGCTGGAACTGATGGAAAAATATGAGGTGCATACGTATATCAGCGGACATAATCACGGGTATTACCCGGGGCGGAGGGGAGATGTTGATTTACTCAACAGTGGAGCCCTGGGCAGCGGACCGCGTCAGATTATAGGCAGCCCGAAAAATCCGAGGCACACTTTTACCATCGTGGACGTATGGCCGGAAGAGGCTCGCACCGTTTACACTACCATTGATGCCCGGACGGCCGAAGTGGTCGATAAGAGTGAGCTGCCACGGTATACAAAAGGTGTAAACGGGTATGTGATACGGCGTGATCTCGGTATGCCGGCCGGTTTCAGCGGGAAGTTACACGAAGATCCTTTTCATCATCCCGGAGATTCAACTTTTGGACAGTTTACCGTAGATATTGATGACAATCGAATTACGGTTGATGGCTCGGCGGTCGGTTTTACTGAGCGCACCCTGGTGGTACAATTGGGCAAGGGGAGTCCGGTTGAGCGGGATAAGGTACTTTTAGAAAAAGTTTTGACTCCTGAAAGCGATCAAACCGGATTTGAGCTGATGTATGAGGATACCGACCGGTTTACCCGAGAACAACTGAAAGCAGGTTTATTGCAGGTAGTCATCAAAGATGCGGAAAACGGCAGGTTGTGGTATAAGGGAAGTATAGTGCCCGAAGGAAAAATCGAACCGCCGGCACCTTCCGAAACCGACATCGAATGGCAGAATAATAATCTGAAAGTTCGGTGGAATGCCGAAACAGATCCGGGAAACTACCCGGTGCATTATATCATACAGGTTTCGAATGACCCGGATTTTGAGCGAATGCGTTATACTTTTCATGCCGGAGCCGGGGTAGAAAATAAAGAACTTCGCGGCTTCCGGAAGTTATTAATGGGCGGTGATCACTATCTCCGGGTAATAGCAACCGATGGAAAATATCGCAAGTCCGGTGAAACTGTACCGTTGTAATACTTTTGTGAATGCTGAACACGCGTAGTACTATGCGGGCTAATATGGAATCAAACTTCTTAAATAAAACTGTGTATAGTATCATTTTCATTTTCCTCACCGTGTCCGGGTGTGATACACAGGGAGATGATTCAACATCCGGGAACTTGCAGGATGACACCGGGAAGGAAGTTTCATTTACCACACCGGTAGCCTGGGGTAAAGAAATCGAGGAAGATCGCATCACGATAAACCATGAGAAGGGGAGTTCCGGAATAGAAGAAGAGTTGGTATGGGTAAGATTGGTTTTTGAAAATATACCGGAACAGGAAGAAGGAGAAGAATTTACACTCATTGGTGGAGGGTTGGGTGATACAGGGTTACACGGTCCCAATGCAACCGGCTTTGAGGGGAAAGGATATCACTTTGCGCTTCCGGAAGGAGTTGAGGGGGAAAACCCTGAGCGGGATGAGGCTTATAAACAGGATTATACGCGTGTCGTAGAAAATGGCAGTTTGGTTTTTGATTTTTATTATCATCCCACCAATATTAATGAATGGGGAGAGCGCTATTTTCCGGGTACGGAAGTTGCGTTAACTCTGATGCGTAGAGGCAGTGAAGACCGTGTTCTTCACGCTACCAATAACGACTACAACTGGGCCATTGCCAATGTCGGAAAAGGTAATGCGGCGGAAATCATTGTAGATGTAGCAGAATAGCCCGAAAATCATCAATCATGAGCGTTTCATCATGGATAAAGAACAGTTTAAAGCATTTATGGAAGAGAACCGGCACCGGTTCATTTCCGGAGTACATAACTATTGCGACCGTTGGTGTGAGCGGTGTCCGCTGACGGATTATTGCAGCGTTTATGCCATAGAAAAAGAAATGGCCCCGGTAGATGTGGAAGACCCTGAACAGAGAGAACAGTTTTGGGAGTCGATTAGCAATATGCTGAAAATTTCCGGGGAGCTGGTACAGGAGAAAGCTGAAGAGCTGGGCGTGGACCTGGATGAGATAAGTCTGCAGGCTGATCATGAAAAGGGTGAGCGTATATTGGAAGAGTTGCAGAATGATCCGCTATCGCAGGAAATACGTGCATACCTGAACGATTCGGATGCCTGGCTGGATCGACACCGGCCGGAAACAGAAGAGCATCGGGAAAAGCTGGTAAGCTTTGAATCCTATGATCGCGCAGAGTCCGATCTGGATGCTGACCAGCGTAGTATCGGGGATTTGCTCGAAGTGATCCACTGGTATACTCCGATGATCTATGCAAAAACCGAGCGGGCTTTATGGGGTATCAATGAAGAATTATTTGAGGAAGAAGAATCAGTACAAAATGATCACAATGGTTCGGCCAAAGTAGCTTTGATCGGGGTAGACCGCTTGATGGGCGCCTGGACAGGTATGCTTATTTATTTCCGGAACTATGAGGATGAGGTACTTAATTTGTTGATTCGCCTTGAAAAGATTAAAAAAGGAATATTAACACACTTCCCTGATGCCCCCAAGTTTAAGCGACCGGGTTTTGACTGAATAATGTAATTAGTGTCTTTAAGAAAACGTAATATCGGCGTTCCGCTCGTCCCAAAAATGCTCATGTACGGGCTGTATACTGCGCTTTTTGGGAGCTTCGCGCGCCTTGATCCAGGCGTTTTCTTACGACACTACACTTTTCTTACAGGCACTGATCATAAGTCAGCGCGGTAAAGGATGAGTAAATTTTTCTTCCGGAACTCCGTTCAGAAACCCGTATCTTGCCGCCTTTTAAAATATTCAACCCGGCCTGTGCCGGACTCATTAAATCTCAGAGATAACCCAAACGTATGTCTGAACGTAGAGTAGTAGTTACCGGACTGGGTGCATTAACACCGCTTGGAAACGATGTTTCCACCACCTGGAATAATATTGTAAACGGCAAAAGCGGAGCCGGTAAAATCACCCGATTTAATCCGGAGGCATTCCGGACCCAAATTGCATGTGAATTAAAAGATTTTAAAGCCTCTGATCATCTGGATCGCGGGGATATCAAGCGAACCGATTTATTTACCCAATATGCGCTGATTGCTTCCGACCAGGCCATTAAAGACTCCGGCTTTGATCCCGGGCAGATGTCTCCCTACGATATTGGCGTGATCTGGGGAACCGGTCAGGGCGGTATGCAGACCTTTGAAGAGCAGATCCGCGAGTATGTTGAAAATGAGGATCGCCCGCGTTTCAGTCCGTTTTTCATCCCGAAGATGATCACCAATATGGCTTCCGGCATGATTTCCATGCGCCATGGCTATATGGGGGTGAACTATACTACGGTATCCGCCTGCGCCACCTCCAACACCGCTTTGATGGATGCCTACAATTATGTTAAGTGGGGAAAGGCCAAAGTCATAGTATCCGGCGGCTCGGAGTCTCCGATAACCCAGGGATCGGTAGGCGGGTTTTCGGCAATGAAAGCCATGTCGGTTCGCAACGACGACCCGGAGGCAGCCTCCCGGCCTTTTGATGTAGAACGAGACGGCTTTGTAATGGGAGAAGGCTCGGTATCCCTGATCCTCGAAGATTACGATCATGCCAAAGCTCGCGGAGCTCATATCTACGCTGAGGTAATCGGCGCTTCGATGACGGCTGATGCCTACCATCTTACAGCTACGCACCCCGAAGGGCTCGGCGCTTCCAAAGCGATGGAACTCGCCCTTAATGAGGCGGGACGTTCCATTAAAGATGTGGACTATCTTAATCCTCATGCTACCTCCACGCCGGTAGGGGATATCAGTGAAATTAAAGCGATTCGGAAACTGGCCGGAAATGATACCGGGAATCTTTCCATTAGCGCTACCAAATCAATGACCGGTCATCTCATGGGAGCAGCCGGAGCTATAGAAGCTTTTATCAGTATTCAGGCGTTGCGGAACAACGTTATTCCCCCGACCATCAACACTACAAATATCGACCCGGATATCGATTCGGATATTGATATCGTAACCGGTGAAGCCAAAGAAAAAGAAGTGAATACCGCTATGAGTAACACCTTTGGCTTCGGGGGCCACAATGGCATCATTGTATTTGCCGATATCTGAATAAACTTAAAAATTTGTTCTGATTGCCTATTAGCCGGCTTCCGATTTAATCGGTTGCCGGCTTTTTTAGTATAAAATGATTAATTCAAATAATACGAATGGCCACTGAATAATTATGCTGTTTAGCGAATGACACGACCTCAGAGCCTGAGTTCGATTCTAAATTTTTTATCGACCAAGCGGTGATTTTTGGGCACTTGATAGGTCTGTTGCTGGTATGAAAAATTAACCATACTACAGATACATACTGGTTTGATGCAATATAGGTATCGCAACGCTGTAGATTAGCTGATTCAGGTTGACAACCTAATACTGTTGTCAGTTATCAGCTTCGCATCCAACCATTTCCGATGATTTCAGTCAACGGTTAAGCGCGCCCCCCATAAACGCAAAGCCTTAGCCCCGCACCTTTCCGCTCCTGCATCACCATTCCAGCCACCCCTCTCTTCAAACCGAGGTATCCTTGCATGGAAGGATTTTTAATAAAAGTCAAACTAATATTTCGGGGCTCAAGCCCCAAAGTTTTGTGGGAGCCGTGCAACCGTCGGCTAAAGCTGACGGAAATGGATATTCATTAGCTACCCAGCAAAAATTGCACATCCCGTAATAAGTGGTGGCACAAAGCATTATAGGATAATTACAAACTTTTTAGTCGGACAGCAGTGGATGTAAATAATAATCGAACTGAGGTTCAGAGCCTTCGGGGGGGGGTGACAGAGCGTCACTGGTTTTATTTAATTTCAAACATTTACGGAAAAATTCTTTAACTTTGTGATCCATACCGGATTTGATTTGCGTAAGGGTAAAGTGTAACTGATTAAGTCTGATTAAGCTGTGTTGTTTTTTTGTGATTCACAGGCAGCAATTATTCGATCCGGTAAAAATTCATGGCCGGAGACAGGGTGTGAGCCAAAAACTCAGCCGGTAAGCTCAGAGGCATATAAGCAGATTTAGTAAAATGTCAGAGACTAAGTGATCTAAAACAACAGATTACATCGTATTAATTAAGACGGCAATAGTATCATTACACATGTAATCTGATTACCCGGTTATAAAGGAAAATTATAATGAATGTATTAAGGGCAAATATCAGTGGATGTATTCGACTGCTTCTTCTGTCGGGGCTGTTATTAGCAGTGTCAGGAGAGCCGGCACAGGCACAAAATTCAGATTTAGTGCTGGAAGTAGATATCGATGACCGTATAACGGAAGCTCAGAGGCTGGATATTAACCGCCTCGGTATAGATACGCGAGGAAGGGGTGAGTCTTTGGTTCAGCTAACCCTGGAAAATACGAATTTGGATCAGGAGTTAACTGATTTATATCTGTATATAAGAGTTGAGGCTTCCGGGGTAGGTACAATAGCTGAACTTCATCAACGGGATGGCGAGATGGATGATCCAATTACATTGCAGCCCGGGCAAATGGTAGTGGCAGACAACAATCAACTCAGTGACGGTCTGCCCGGTGTGCCGGGACGTATACGGTTTGAAGATACCGGACTGACCTCTGAAGGTGAACAGTTTATTAACGAGCTGGAAGGGTTTCGTCTGCCGCGGAAAAGGTATACGGTAACGGTCGGCATTTATCAGGGTGAAAATCGTGTTCATGGCGGTGAAGAATTGGTTAAAATTTCAAAATCTTTCGGAGATCGTGCCCTCGGGGGGGATGATCTTTCGATTTATCTGACAGGACCCGGAGAGCCGATCGGTACGGAGAGTTATATCAGAAATACCCGCCCGGTATTTAACTGGGAAGGAGATATGGCAGATAGCTACCGCCTAATAGTTGTAAGAGATACCGGAGATGACCCGGAGAGCCTTATACAAAATGCCCTTTCCACTGATCCGGTTATAGGCGGCCACGGATTCGGAGACTACCTCGACTACGAAATGGCCGATGCGGTTATTACCGATGCAACGAATTTTCCCTATCCGGTTTCCAATGTACAGAGTCTGGAAGAAGGCGAGCGATATTTCTGGCAGGTTTTTACACTAATTAGTACGGCTGATGGTGAGGTAAATTTGCCCTCTGAAATCTTTGAGTTCACCATAGCCGAAACCGAAAGAGAAGAAGAGATGATCGCTCAAATGGAGGAGGCGATGCGGCCGTTGCTTGCCGAGTTACTTTCGGGTGATCAACTTGAAGAGCTTGAATCCGGAGGGTTTAACCTCGAGGCGATGGAAGTAGATGGGCAGCGTGTTTCAGGACCTCAGCTTCAACAAATGCTCGAAGAATTTGTTCAGCGTAAACAGCAGGGGGATATCACTATTGCTGACTAAAAAGTGCTATGCAATCTATAGTATAAATTCCTTGGATGTTAGAAACAATTTATATAACATAAGCTGATTATGACTAAGCTCTTATCAATATCAACTCTGCTTTTTATTTTCGGAGTAACTGCTGTATTTGAGGGGACAACAGCGCTTGAACACAGTGGGGAAGGATCTTCTGAGTCGTTTATGATGAAGCAAGGTGAGGTTAATGCAAATGACAATGATGACAGGCCTCTTGCTATTGTTCGGCGATATCGCCCGGAAGTAAATATATTTAAAGCAGGAAGTCCCGGCATGATGGCTGCTGAAAGAGCCCAGCAATTGTTCGATTCTGATACGCTGGTGACTGCCGAGGATGGTTACGCTGTTGTACAGTTTATGGATAACAGTGTCGCCCGGGTCCAGCCCAATTCGGTGTTGATTGTATCGGGTGAAATTACCGATCAACAGACGACCGCTGCAAGGCTGGCACTTGAACTCGGAGAAGTATTTCTTGATGTAAATGATGACGACGGGAGCTACGAAGTTTCTACTTCAAGTGCCGTCGCTGCTGTTAGGGGTACAGAGTTCATTAGCAAGTCTCATGAAGACGGCCGGTCTACGTTCACCGGCTTTACCGGCGAAGTTGAAATTACAGCTTTAAATTCCGGTGAAATGGTTACTATGTTAAATAACACCGGGATTGATGTTGATGCTGATGGAAATGAGATCAGCCAATTTGAACTTACCGAAAATGAGCTTGCTGAACTTCGTGATGAGTATGAACAAATGGATCAACGAACCGAATCGGAAACCATACGTCTGGAGTTTGAAAATGAAGACGGTGAGATTCGGGAAATAGAACTGCGTTATTACGACAACAATTAACAGGGTATAGTACAGGGTAACTTAACGTCTAAAAAAACGCAGCGGTTTTGTTTTTCTAAAACTTAAATAGCTTATAGTCTCTTTTTTATGAGCAGGGTTATATGTGGGTTGCTATTGTGTTGGATTATATCAGCGGGTTGGTTTGCAGTACCAAATGTTGCTGAGGCGCAACGTATTGATCATCAACCGCCGGCCGGTATAGAAGCCGGAGAAACCGAACAGCTGGTATTTCATCTCACCGGTATTTCTGGTGCCGAAATTTATGAAGCTGTCCTCTTTTATCGCGAGGAGGGACAGCTTTCATATGACCGAACCCGAGCCGAAGTTGACCATGATGAAGTTGTGGCTGAGCTTTTTGCACCTGAACACCACACCGGAGCAATGGAATACTATCTGGTTCTGGAACTGCAGACCGATGAGCAAATTACCTATCCGCAACAACTTCCGGATGAAGAACCATTATCTGTGATTGTTACTGATCAACGTGAAGAAGAGTCTTTAACAGGCATTGCCAGTCAAATCGACTATAATATACTCAGCCCCCAGCCCGGCGAAGAGCTAATGAGTGACGATGTTTTACTGGGAGTTACCCTGTTTTATGAATCCGGTGTTGCTAACCCCGATTCATTTCGTGTTTATTTTGCAGGTGAAGATGTGACTGAACAGGCAGATATCAGCCCGTTCTTTATTTCGTATGTACCTCGTTCTATGAGAGCTGGTTACTATACCGTGGAAATAGCTTATGTGGAAGAGGGTACGGAAGCAACTTTAATGAACTGGGAATTCTCCGTAACAGAGCGCACATTGGCAGAGGAGGAAGAACAAATACGCAGAATGCCTTCGGGGCGACTCGAACTCGATGGCCGCAATCAAAATGTTGCCGGTTTTCACCGGGAAGTTTACAGTGGCAGACTTCGGTTATCGGGGAACTTAAGCGATAATATCGGCTATAGTTTCAATGGTTTGCTAACCAACCAGGAAAGCGCCCGTTTACAGCCGCGTAATCGTTTTGGTGGTGAACTTTATATTAGTGACTGGTTCAGGCTGGATGCCGGCCATGTATACCCATCCCTAAACAGCCTTACCATCACCGGGCGAAGGATGTACGGGGTTAATGCCGAAGTGAGTTTATGGGGTGGAAACCTGGCAATTGAAGGGGTATATGGAAATATTGCCAGAGGTATTTCTAATCAGTATACCGCGTTGCAGAAAATTTCGGAAGACGAAGATCAAGACCCGATATTTACAATGGGGTTTGATCAGGGAGGTCGGGGTACCTATGAACGAAGAATCGGCGGCGGGCGACTTTCTATTGGCAGCGGGGAGCGTTTTCAGTTCGGCCTGAATGCATTGAAAGTTGAGGATGATTTCAACTCCATTGACATCGTTGAGGAGTTCGAAGATCTCTCGAATGAAGATTTGCAGAACCTGAGCACTGAAGAACGGTCACTGCTGGAGCAAAATCCGGAATCGTTTCAGTTTGAAGGTTCGCATCCTAACCCGACTGGAAATTTTATTTTTGCCACAGATGTGCAAGCCAGAGCGGATAATAATAGAATCAGTTTTAATACCGATGCGGGCTTGAGCCTGGTGAATCAGAATATCCGGAATCCGCTGGATCAGGAAAGAGCTGAAGAATTGGGTATTGATCTGGATAGCGATATTGAGAGTACGCTCGACCTGCTTTCAAACCTGATCATTATCAATGAGAATATGAGTGTGCGGCCTTTTGATATTGAAGACGGAGAAATTGCTCCCCGAATGCCAACTGAAGGCCTTGGGGTACAGTCCAGATTGAACCTGAATTATTTTGATCACAATCTCCAGGTGCAATACCGCTGGATGGGCCCGGCCTACGAGAGTCTGGCAAACAGCAGCATCCGCAGGGATATAGCAGGTTTTCGTATTTCCGATCGTTTTCGCACTCTGAACAATACCCTGTACTTTACGCTGGGTTACGAAAACTTAAACGACAATGTACTCGATACGCGGGACGCAACAACGAATACCAATGTATATCGTGGCAATATCAGCTGGTATCCCGTAGATCAACACTTACCGAGAATAAGTTTGAACACCCGTTACCAGGTAAGAGACAATGAAGTAGAGCGTTTGGAAAATCCTTACCTTGCCGACGCCGATATAGACCAAAATAAAGCGGTCAGAAATATTTTGTTTACAGAGGATGATGAGGAAGTGTTAACTCGCCCCCGCCTGACCAGTACCATCAATTTCGGATTATCGGTCAGTCAGCAGTTTGAGTTCCTGAATTTATCTCATGATGCCTCAGTAACATTCAACAGGCTTAATACAACGGATCAGGTTCATTACTTCGGAGACTTTTCCAGCAATACGTTTTCATTTGATATTTCCAGCCGCTTCAGAGACCAGCCACTGCGCATTGATTTCAGAACCAATTTCATCACCACCGAATCTATGGGTGGTTTGAATGCGCTAAGTATTGCCGGTTTCAGTACGGGCGGATCATATCGTTTCCTGGATGATCAGCTGATGGTTCGGGGAGAGCTTGCCTATACACGGAATACAGTTGAGTCAACACCACTTACTATCAACACGCTGGATGTTGATCCGGAGGAAGTTGAACCCGTCTACACTCAGTATTATGAGGCGGAAGATGTTACTACCGAGGAGGTAACCAACTCATATCTGATGCGTGGACATGCTCAATACGATATTTCAGGTAATCATGCCGTGGTCCTGTCTTTCCGGTTGAACAGTATAGTAGCTGCCAATTTTGATCAGGAGGTTCCGAATGACAATTACGTGCAGTTACGATATGTGCTATCTTTTTAACCACCTGTTGTGATTGGCCAGACAAAAGCATATCGCAATAGCATTACAGTAGCGTTAACCACGATTGTGGTATTTGGGGTATCTTTATTTATCTCACATACCCACCCTTTCCGGCTGCTGGAGTTGGCCATGATCGACCAGCAGTTCGAGATGCGGGGCCCGCAGGATACCGGTGAATCCCCGGTAGTGTTGGTGGCTATTTCAAACCAGGCTGATGATCAGATTCCGGAGCGATGGCCGTGGTCGCGTGATGTTTTCGCTCATCTGATTCACAACCTGAATGACGCCGGTGCGAAAGTAATCGGGTTAGATGTGATTTTTAATCAACCCGATCGCTACGCACCTCAGAATGACACCTTAATGGCAGAGGCCATGAAAAAGCACGGGAATGTGGTGCTGGGGGCAAACCTGGCTCGTGAAGGGGGACAGGTCATGCGGGTAGAACCATTTCAGCTTTTTCAGGACTATAACCCGAATCCCTATGGCATAATTGCTCTTGATCCCGATACCGACGGTGCTATCCGTAATTACCGATTAAGTCGTACACACATGGATAGCACGTATCACACTTTCGGGCTTGAGCTTATCCGCCGGTATAAGGGAATGGATGATTCTGTTCAGCTGCAACGGGAAGGTGATCACTACCGGTTTGGAGACTTTTTGATTCCGGTACGATCCGAAAACAACCTGATGGTTAACTTTCATGGAGGCCCGGGATCGTTTCTGGAGTTTTCCCTGGATATCATCATTGACGATGCTGATTACCTTACCATAGAAGATCAGGAGATTTGGGGTTACGAGAGTGTGGAAGAAAAACAAATGGGGATTTTTGATGACCCGGAGATGGGGTTACTGTATACCGGGGATCTGGAGGATAAAATTGTGATCGTCGGAGCTACGATGCCGGAGCTGCATGACTTTCATTCCACACCGTTTGCTCCGGGGGATGCAATGCCCGGGTATGAAATCCACGCCAACGCAGTTGAAACGATATTAAGCGGCAACTACATAGAGTCTGCAGGATTTGGCAGAAATCTTCTGGTTTTACTCATAACCTCAATCCTAACCGCATTAATTACGGTATTTACGTCAGCCATGTGGGGGCTGTGGCTGGTTATAGCTCTTGTGGGAGTTCTTGGGTTTGGGGTGACTTACGCTTTTGTCAGCTTATCTTACAGTCTGGAGTTAATTGCACCGGTGATGGCCGTTGTACTTGGCTACGTAGGTACACAAACGTATAACTACTTTGTTGCCCAGAGAGAAAAGAACCGGGTCCAGAATATGTTCGGATCCTATGTTTCACCGGCGCTGGTAGATCAGATGGTGGAATCGGAGGAGGAGCCGACGCTGGGAGGTGAGGAAGTTAATATCACCGCTTTTTTTAGTGACATCCAGGCGTTTTCGGCATTTTCCGAAAAACTTCAGCCAACCGAGCTGGTGGAACTCATTAATGAGTACCTTACGGAGATGACCGATATTCTGACCGAAGAGCAGGGGACACTGGATAAATATATCGGCGATGCGATTGTAGCTTTTTTCGGAGCTCCCGTGCCGGTTGAAGATCATGCCTACCGTGCTTGTATCACTTCTCAGAGAATGCTGCGCAAACAAGCTGAGCTTCGGGAAAAGTGGGCAGCCGAAGGCAACAAATGGCCGGATATTGTTTCACAAATGCAAACCCGGATCGGTATCAACACCGGATTAATGCTTACCGGTAACCTCGGCTCCTCTACCCGGTTTAATTATACCATGATGGGCGATAATGTAAACCTTGCCGCCCGGTGTGAAAGCGGTGCTAAAGCTTATGGCGCCTATTGTATGGTAACCGGGGAAACCAAACAGGAAGCCGAAAAATACGGGGATGAGTGTGTATTCCGGTATCTGGATAAAATTATCGTTGTGGGGCGGACCCAGCCGGTGGAAGTCTATGAAATCATGGGATTAAAAACCTATCTGGATAGCGACTGCTACACCTGCCTCAAGTTGTACAATGAAGGAGTTCAGTTCTACTTAAATCAAGAGTGGGATAAAGCCATTGAGATATTGACTGAATCCGCCAAATATGAGCCCATGCAGCCCGACCGCGATTTCGGTGTAAAAACCAACCCGTCTATGGTTATGATCGAACGGTGCAAAGAGATGAAAGCCGTTCCGCCGGGAGAGGATTGGGATGGTGTTTTTGAGATGAAGAGCAAGTGATAGCAGTGAACAGTTAGCAAATAAGTTATCAGGGGGGATGGGAATTTATCGGGAATGATGGATGTCGCTGCGTCATTATTACGGGTGGAGGATGTAAGTTTCTTATTCTTGATTAAAATTGAAGCGCCTCAGAAATAGGGAATGATTTCCATGCTATTTTCACCTGTCCACTGAAACCTGTTAATGATTATGGCTGAATTGAGCGGCAAAAAAATTTTAATGTTCGTTGATCATATCTACGAGGATCTTGAGTTGTGGTATCCGAAACTAAGGCTTATTGAGGCCGGTGCCCATGTGGTTGTAGCCGGACCGGAAAAAGACTTTGTTTATTCGGGAAAAAACGGCTACCCTTGCCGTTCGGACGCCGCAATCAGCGAGGTGAATGCCGATGACTTTGATGCCCTCGTTATTCCCGGAGGCTTTGCTCCGGATAAATTACGTCGGGATCCCAAAGTTCTTAAACTGACGAAAGCCATTCACGAGGCCGGCAAGCCGCTGGCACACATTTGCCATGCCGGCTGGATTCCCATTTCCGCAGGCGTGATGAATGGGTACCGCTGCACTTCTACTCCCGGCATCAAAGATGATTTGATCAATGCCGGGGCCGAGTGGGTTAACGAAGAAGTAGTAGTTGATCGAAATCAGATCAGCAGCCGTAATCCTGATGATTTACCGGCATTCTGCAGAGAGATAATCAACATGATGAGTACCTGATCCTGGCGTTTTCTTACGACACTAATTAGTGTCTGTAAGAAAACTCATGATGCCATTTGGAAACAACAGGTAATTAAGGTAAATCAGTAGATTAAGAAAAAATGGGTGTTTGGCTCCATGAGTTGCTCTAAACCCTACCTGAATTCTTGAATTACCGAATATACGACACCAGATATTGGCATTTTTTAAGATACTACCTGTTTTCTTATAGGCCCTAATTAGCGATCATCCTACGAATCCGATCCCATCTTCAGGAATGTAAGCGCCGAAACGATATAAGCTGCCGAGGCCAGCCCCATTACAAGACTGAAACCCGCTTCGAGGGCAATGAGTGTGGCAAGGGCCGTAGCGGATACCGAAAGGCAGCTGTCTATACCACAAGCCCAGGGTATATGGGTCTGATTGCTGCCCGAAAGCCGCCGCAAGCCGAGTGGAAACATCATCCCCATAAAAAAAGCCGGAGGGGCCATGAGCAGAAAGACAAATATCACCCGCAAAATCAGCGGCCAGCTCATGGTTTGGCCGAGGACAGTCATAAGCAGAAAAGTGTAAATCAGGATCAGCCCGGCAATGAGTCCGCCGATGTGAAGCGGGGTATATCCGGCAAGGCGTACCCGGTCGGAATAGTAACTACCGGCTCCGGAAAAGATGAGAAGCGTAGCCAGCACCAGTGCTGTGGCATAAACCGGAAGTCCGAGATAAAGTACCAACTGTTGGATAAGAACAATTTCAAAAAACATGAATCCGACGCCGGTTCCGGCGAAATAAAGGAGGGTCCAGCGCCGCCGGCTGCCTTCCCAGCCGACTTTAAAAAGCGGTAGGATAATCAGTATGACCGATGCCAGAACAATTTGAATAAAGGTAACCGCCGCGAGAATTAAACCAAGCTCCATATAGGGAAGCTCACCATCCCCGTAGATCTGCCGAAGTTCCGGAATGGACTCCCATTTGAGAAAATGTGAGAAAAAAGGCCGGTTGTCGGTCGCCGGAGAGACATCAAAAGTATAGCCGGCGGTAAACCGGTCGATATCTCCATATACCAGCGAATCCATGTAGGCAAAAATGGAGGTATCCTCAATGCGGTTGTAGCGGTCGCGCTCTTCTTGCTGAATGTCTTCAAGAATCAGCGGATCAAAATTTAAACCGGAGGCAAACTCGCGGATTTGTTCCCGGTCGCTTTGAGTAATAGGTGATTTACTCAGCACAAAGGAAGCCGTTCCCCAACCGCGAACGGCAGCCAGATGCTGCTCTGGTCTGTCTATTCCTTTTTCATCCAATAATTTACGCCATGTGGCCGGCAGTTTAAGTGCCGGGCGAAGCGGATAATCAAGCCAGGATGTCGCGACAATAATCCCGTCTTCGCTGAGGAGATCCCACATTTCTATAAATGCCTCCAGCGTAAGATGAAATTGTTCTTCCATGGCATAAACACCTGCCGATCCGCCGAAAGCTCCGAGCTCGGGCAGGACAATCAGATCATACGACTCTCGATTGCGGCCGGATAGGTAAGAACGGGCTGTAGCATTTTGTAGATTGATGCGACGGTCGTGATAAAGAGAGTCGATCCATTCCGGTTGATGCCGTGTTAACAGTTGGATGGCGTGCGTATTAGCTTCAACGGCGGTGACTTTTTCCGAACCTTGTGATGCGGCATGAGAAACATCCGTTCCGGTAGCCGCATTGATCACCAGGACTTTTTCCGGATTGTTAAATGCATAGGGCAGTGCTCGTGTGCTGTAATCCAGTATGTGGCTGCCGTCTTCGGTCAGGCCGTGACCGAGTAGTGTCCCGAAATATTCCCCGTTATTATACATGATCTTGCGGACCGGAGGCTCCCCCCGATGCTGAAGGCTCAGTCCCGGGGTATAGCGCTGGGCATCCGCCCGAAGAACTTCAATGGTCCCGTGAGGACTGGCCGATCGATGAACTACTTCGGAACCGGGCAGGCGTAATGAGTTCTGAATGGCCTTATACTCCGATGGCTCCGGGACGGCAGGATTCAGCAGGCTGATCAGTGCCACGACTCCACCCGCTGCAAGTAATGAGAAAAAACGCTTGTCAGGAGGGCGGGTCAGCCATGCTGATACCAAAGGTAATATCGCCAGCAGTCCGGTGAGCATGGCGACTTCAAATATCCAGAATAACAAGATGATGAAAATTGCCCCGATTCCCGAGCCGAGCATGTTGGCGAAATAGAGCGGGCCGATCCGCCCGACCTCAACATAAAAAACCAATGTAATGGCCAGGCCGGCAAAAAAGAAAGGCAGGCAGTACACCAGGTAAGTGAACAGCAACAGCCCGACCTGGCCTCGGTCAAAAAAAAGCAGAAAGGCGTCAAAATCTCCGAAGATGCCGGAGAGCCACACCGTAGCGGCCATACTTATGCTGCTTGCCACATACAAAACGGGCAGCGCATAATTGTAAGTCCGGCTGAAAAACTCGCGAAATATAGCCAGCACGGAACCGGCCGCTCCGAACCCGAGCATGGCCATGGAGATCACCATGTAGGCGAAATGATGCCACTGAGAGATCGACAATATTTGCATGATCACCAGCTGGAAGGCAATCACACCCACGGAAACCAGAGCTACGGATACCGGCACACGGTATGTCATGAAAACAGATTCAGCATTAGGGAAATTTTAATATGAAAGACTCGGGCAAATCAGTCTTTTCGTTCAAAAGGCACAAAGCGCACCGGCATCAGGCCTTCGGTGGTGATATCATCCCCGTCTTTCCGGACCAGCATGAGTTGTTGTGTTTGCATGGGATGGCCGACCGGGATTACCATTATTCCACCGTCTTTTAACTGATCAATCAGAGGTGATGGAATATCCGGGGAAGCTGCCGTAACTACGATGGCGTCAAAAGGGGCATGTTCTTCCCAACCGTAGTAGCCATCGGCATGTTTGACCTGTACTTTGTCGTACCCGTTACGCCGGAGGTTGTTTTCACCAAATTCAGCCAGTTCTTCGATAATTTCAATGGTATAGACATCATCTATAATTTCAGCAAGGATGGCCGCCTGATAGCCGGAGCCGGTACCGATTTCAAGCGCGCGTTGGCCGGGCTCCAGGTCGAGAAGCTGAGTCATATAAGCCACAATATAGGGCTGCGAAATTGTCTGGCCATGTCCGATGGGGATGGGTTGATCCATATAGGCTCGAGCCCGGTGGGCGGCAGGGACAAAGTCGTGGCGCGGAACATTGCGCATAGCATTGAGAGTGGCCTCATCGGTAATATCCCGGGTTTCCAGTTGTTGCGTAACCATGCGGTGGCGATGATCCTGAAAGTCATCCTGTGATTGGGAGTATGCCAGCCCCGGAAGTAGTATGAGAGCAAAAATCCGGATATGCAGTTTCATCATAGCAGTACTTTGGTTCACTTTTCTCAGATAATCTAACGGCAACTCTTCCAGGGTGTTTTAGGATGAGTGTGATACACCGATTCCCCAAAAATAAAAAAGTAAAAAGCAGAGGCCTCAAGCCTCATGGTTTTCTTCGATAATTTCAAACAGCCAGTCAAAATCCGTATAAATAGCATCGGAAATACCGTTGATGATGAATTGTATGGCAAGTACGGCAAGTATAAGACCCGTCAGGCGTACGAGCACCTCCTTGCCCGTTTCACCCAGAAATTTTACGATGTGCTTGGCGCGGCTCATCGCCATATAACCCGAGAAGGTAATGATGATTACCGAGGCAATTAAAATTAGCTGATGCCAGATGGTTGTGGCATCGACGGTGAGAATCATGACTGTAGTAATGGACCCCGGTCCGCTGATAAATGGTATAGCCAAAGGCATTATTGCGACGCTGTCGGCTGCTTTTGTGGTAGCCTCTTCCAGGGTATATCCCTCTGAAATGGACTCATTGGTGGCGATCATTCTCAGCGACATACTGAATAAAATGATCCCACCGGCTATTTTAAAAGCCGCCAGCGTAACTCCCAGGAACTGGAATATGAGGCTTCCCAGTAGAGAAAAAGCGATCAGTATAGATACCCCGAGTTTAAATGCAAACCAGGCGAGATGCTTCTGACGCTCTTTGGTCTCATGGGGTACAACCGACAGAAAAAGGAAGGTTGCTGTAATCGGATTAATGATTACAAACATGGCCGATAGTGATATTACGGCAAATTCTATGTATTGGAAGTATGCCATCCGGGGTTTTAATTATACAGAAAATCCGCCCGATAACGTCATCGGTATTTTGTTTGGTACCAGTTCGTTAGAAGAAATTTTAAAAAAAATTTATGTGTTGTGATTCAAGATGTTATAGGCACCA
>SLQI01000184.1 GCA_007131535.1 Balneolales bacterium
ACTCACCTAATCTCAGCCGAGCTGTTTTGGTACGAGCCTTTTACACGGCCCGCAGAGAAAACCCATAATCTTCGCGCATTTCGATGATCTCCCCCTGAAACACTCCTCCTTCGATAGTATCTTTATATTCGTATTTGATTATTTGACCCGGCACGGTATCGGTAACCCACCAGGAATACTCAAACCCTTCATCCTCTTCAATATACCGAAGCAGATCCGCATCAAACGATCCGGCGCCAATGGTCACATTCACCCGTTCTACATGGTAATCTTCATAATCTTCCGGGTAATAGGCTTCCGTGGGATAGCCGGCTTCATCAAGGGACTCTTCTCCTTCTTCCATTTCACGACGCTCTTCGGGATCGTGCGCAAATACGTGGTGGCGTACATCCCGGGTTTCCGGATCACGCACATACATTTCCCGGGCTTGCAGGTCACGATCTACCAAAATTTCATACTCAATAGACTCCTCATCTTCCGGGGTATATTTTAGGTACCACCACGATGAGCCGTCATCCTCGCGGCTAAGCAAAGCCCGCTCTGCGGTAAATGAAGTCCGCTCATCGTCTTCGATTGCTTCTACCCGCCATACTGCGCCTTGGCCAACCTCAAAATCATCATGATAAAAACCAAACCCACCGATATGAAACATCTGGGTATACGCCAGCTGATAGAGCATCACATCGGTATAACCGGCAATCATAGCCTGCATTTCACGTTCAACGGCGGTACCGATCGCCTGATCAATTGCCGTACGGGCGGCGTGATCAAAGGTCCAACAACTGCTTAATACAGTGGCTGTGCAGCATAATACTATTCCAAGACCAGCTTTTTTAAACTTCATTCGTCCATTCATAATGTTATCGTCCTTTTTAACAATTAGTTATTATTTCTTACCAACACGACTCCTTTAATCGTCGATAGAGTCGATTGAGGGTAGGGGCTATTCTGATTTATCCAATCCAACCATTACATAATATTACGAAATCCTGATAAGTTTTTTATTATCTCTAAAATCATTCCGCAGCCGCATTATTCAACTCGTTGCCTATCAACGATTGGCTTAGCGCTTTGCCACGCCGACTCATTCGTATAGTTTATCGCTCTTATTAATCTGTTCGCAATCGTAAAAATTGTGAACACTTTGAAGCGTAAAGCATTATTTACCCTATAAATCCACCCAAAAAAATTTCTATAATCCGAAATTTGCTTTCAGTTTATTTCGGGAGCGTGAACTGCTTACTTTGTCAATATCATCCGCTAACCTCGCTCATTCGTACGGCACCATTGAGAATGGTGAAAAAGCTTACTACATAACCCTAATACCAGCCGAGCGAAAAGCCGATAGTGGCATTTTCTTACAGACACTATTTATACTTTTTTACTTGTAATCGACGATTTAACCGAACGTTAACCAACTACCGCCCGTTATAAAATTTTTCAGTCTTTACCGCACGATTCATCAACATTAATCTACCCACATTACATTTCCGGCAAATGCCAGGATATTTATTTGATCAATACACCACAGTGCTGATACGCTCATTCTTTTCTTTCTTTATCATCGCGGCTACCCCGGTATATGGCCTTACTGGACCTGTCGACTCCGAAACCCATTTCAATTACTCCTCCGATCCTGTTCAACGCACTGCGGATAACCCCATGGTCTGGAACGTGGATATTTCCGGTAACCAGACCTTCCGCTCCATGGTCTTGCAAAACCAAATCGCTACCGAGTCCCCTTCTTTTTTCAGAAAACTTAGGTTCTGGAACCGTACCGGGTATGATTTTGATGAAACTGAAATCCGGAGGGATGTTGTGCGGCTTGAGCGCTTTTACCGCAGGCGTGGATTTTATCACACCGATATTTCCTACCAGGTTGAAGATGGAAGGCGGGATTGGCGCAAAAACGTCACTTTTGAAATTCATGAAGGGGATCCGGTCATCATCAATGAGCTTACCTATAGTTATGAAGAAGGGGCATCTCAGGAAGAGGAGTTGCTTGAAAGCCGTGCGTTCCGCCGTGCGCTCGAACGTCATGAGCTTCAGCCCGAAACCCGCTATCAGTTGTTAAACCACAGCGATGTTGAGGCCCGTTTATTAGATGCCCTCAATGACATCGGCTATCCGTTTGCCCGTGTTAATATAATGGCGGATGTGAATGAGGAGGATTACTCCGCCAATATTCATATACATATTGATCCCGGTCCGCTTGCAACCATCGACGAAATTTATGTAGAAGGCAACGAAACCCTTGATGAAAGACTTATACTTCGGCATTCCAATTTGAGTACGGGCAGTATCTACAGCCAGAGTAGCATCCAGGATAGTCAACGTCATATTTTTAGTCATCACTTATTTCGATTTGCAACACTCGGTCTGCCGGAACAACCCCGGGACTCTACCGTAACCGTTCGAATACGTGTTCGGGAATATCCTCTCCGAAGCCTTCAAACCCAGATTGGTGCCGGCTGGGAAGAAGTTTTGCGGGGTTCCGTTCGCTGGGAACACCGCAATCCCTGGGGAACCGGGCACCGTTTTCAAAGCCGGCTGAGAGCCTCATACATCGAACAATCCTTTGATTTCGAATACAAATTCCCCTACGTCTTTAATTCCAGCAGCAGCTTCTCCATATCTCCCTTTGGCCAGCGGCTGGATGAAACCAACTATCTGCTGCTCCGGGGTGGTATTACCAATAGTTTTATTTATCAGCACACACGGGATTTTACATCCACCATTGCCTACGAGTTCACCCGAAACCGGGAAGACCTCATAGAATATCCCGATGTAGTAGAACGGCCTCCTAATTTGTACAACATCTCTGCCTTGCAGCTTTCAACCTATTATGGTAAGACGATGCCGGACTGGGGAGAAGGTTGGATCGTCCGGCCTTTTGCCGAATTTTCCGGCTTTATGGATACCGGATCCCTTCAATACCAGCGATTTCTGTTGGATGTGCGACGCTACATCAACCTGCCGACCGACTCACAGTTTGCTTTTCGGGTTGATGGTGGTGTGATTTTCTCGGATCAGGAAGCCCCTCTTCCGGAGCACATCAGGTTATATGCCGGTGGTACTAATTCTGTCAGAGGCTGGCAAAGGCGGATGCTCGGTCCCAAACGTCCGTTTTTTGATGGAGGAGAATTTCAGGGCTACCTGCCGGCCGGCGGAGATGCCATGGCTACGTTCAATGTAGAATTCCGGCAGCAGATGGATTTTCTGTTGAACAACTTTGGAATGGCCGTTTTTCTCGACGGAGGCCAGATCTGGGAACAACCCTCTGACGCCCGGCTTGACGAACTCAAATTCGGGGTTGGCGGTGGATTTCGCTATAGTTCCCCGGTAGGACCGATCCGGCTCGACCTCGGGTATAAACTTAACCCGTCGGATGAAGACCTTAACATCTATAACGGCACCGATCACGGTTCTGCAAGAAACCGATGGGGCATCCACTTTAGCATAGGCCAGGCTTTTTAATGACATCAACCGTAAAAAAACATACTGCCCCCGCCTCTCCAAAACACCTCAAATGGCCGTGGATTACCATCATTATTCTGATATTAGTTTACTCCTTTATCCGGTATACGGTGCAAGCAGACTGGTTTTTCAACCAGGTCAGACAATATGTGGAACGCACCGTATCCGAATCCCTGCACGGAGAGTTAACCATCGAACGAATGAGCGGTGACCTGTTCAGCCATATTGATATTTCCGGAATCAGCCTGCGAGATGAACAACGAAATGATGTTGCTGTCATCGACAGCATCCAACTACGGTATGCCGTGTCCGAGCTGATCCGGGCTCCGCGATCATTGGACCGTATTGATATCCACCGCCTTAGGGCTGACCTCATTGAGGATGAAGAGGGCTGGAACCTGCTAAACCTTCTGCCTGAAGCCGACCCGGACCCCGAAACCGAACCCGCCGAATTGCCCGAAATCGAAGTGCGAAATATTGCATTGAACGACCACGAAATATCGGTCACCTCCCCCATGCTGCCCGATAAATATGCGGTGATTGAGTCGCTTGATCTCCAGGCCGGTATCTCAATTGCTCCCGAATATCAAAGCGCCCGGCTTGATCATCTTGATTTCAGGCTTTCGGAGGGTCGCCTGGATGCACCCCTGGAGTTCGCTTCATCCGCTCAACTTGACGACGACCGAATCACCCTTGAGTCCCTCACCATCGCCGGGGCGCATACTTTTTTTGAAAGCACCGGAAATATTAATCTGAGCGAAGAGGTCTTTACTCTGGATGCATTTCTGCAGCCACTCGGCCAAAAAGACATCATCCCATACGTTGATGACTGGCCTGTAGTTCAGGATTTATCGGTCAGTATTAGTTCCTCCGGTAGTTTTTCGGAGTTTACGGCGGGAGTTTCGGTTTCCGCAGAAGGGCTGGAACACCTGAATCTCGAAGCCGGCATCAGGAGAGGCTCACCGCTGCAGCTCACTTCACTCAGTATGCAGGGATCCGGTATCGACGCAGCCACCCTGACCCAACAGGATCTGCCTTCAATTTATGACATCCGGATGGCACTATCCGGCCAGGTGCCGTTTGATGACTGGCAGGATGGACACCTGCAGGGAGAGCTCACCATAAACGGTATTGACTACACGCCTTATCGTGTCGATCAATACCATGCCAATATCAACTGGCAGGGTCACGAGGCATCTTTAGCCCAAAAGCTGACGCGGGACGGTGAAGAAATTGATGTGGATATCCGGATTGCCGACCTGTTTCAATTGCCTAAATGGGAAACCGAACTGGCATTCCGGTCAATCAACCCGGCTCTCTGGCTGGCAGATGAAGAACTGGAAGGCCGGATACAAGGTACTGTTAACGCCGAAGGCCAGGGTGTTGAATTATCCGAACGCCCTATTGCTTACACCGCCGATCTTCTTGACATCGAATTAATGGATGAACGGATTGATGAAATCCTTGTAAACGGATCTCTGGATCAGGAAAACCTGGTAGCCGATAGCCGTATTCGTATGCAGGACGGCGAGTTGATTACGCACATTGAATCTGAATGGCAGGCCTCTCCCGTTGCTTATACCATTCAATCCGAAGCCCGAAACCTGGATCTATCTGCCATTTCGTTTCTTGAGGATTTGCCCAGTGATCTTAACTTCACCTTTTCCGGTGAGGGAAGCGGCACCTCGCTCGGGGAGCTCGACATTACCGGCCGGTTCGATATGGCACGTTCTGAAATTGACCGGCGTACGATCGATTCGCTCTCAACCATGTACGCTGTAGCTGATACCTTTCTTACCATCGAGGATTCCTACATAGAAAGCAGTATTGCCGATGGTAACATTGCCACATATTTCAACTTGCAGGATTATACGGACCTCCGCAACCGGCTTGATTTCAATCTCAACATCAAAGATCTCCAGCCATTCGCGGAATTGGCCGGTGCAGATTCCCTGTCAGCAGCAGGTTCGATCAGCGGTAATATAGAGCCCAACGACAGCCGTCAGCTGATTTTCGACACCCGGCTCAGCCTGACCGATATCGCTTATGATACGCTTTACGTAGATGAAATTAATGGTCTCGCCCGTTCGGAGCTGACTGCCACACCTGCCTATAGCGCTGATCTGGAGCTCCTTTATCCCCGACTCGGAGAAACAACCATTCAGGATCTAAATATCGCAACAGACGGCCGCGTTGATGAAAACCTTATCACAGGAGATTACCGGTTCGAATTTAACATCAGTGAAGAAAGCGGAATTGCCCAGGAAGCTGATTATATAATTTCCGACGGTGACCTGAAGCTCACCACTTCCCTCTTCTCAATTTTTGATCCTACCATTGAATACCGGCTCACCCAACCGGTTGACTTTACCATCGACGATCGCGGCATCAATTTGGATACCATGACTTTGGTATCCGAAGATGAATCAACGTTTTCTTTGGCGTTTTCAAGAGATCCGGATGGAATTATGGAGGGCCATTTCAGCGGGGAAAGAGCTAACCTCGGAACCATTCAGAGCGCATTTATGGAAGAACCCGTTTTTCACGGTCTGCTCAATGGACATACCGAATTCCGGATCGACTATGATGACCTGTTCGTGGAATCCGATATACAGCTCACAGATTTTAACTTCCGTGAGCTCAGACTCGACTTGATGAACCTGAGCCTGAATATTGCCGATCAACGCTTGGTGACGGAATTTTTTGTTGAAGACAACGGTGACCGGCTGGCTGATTCCCGCTTCGACCTGCCTTTTGAGCCAACTGCACCTGAGGAACTTGATGAGGAGTTCTTTAACGAATCCGTCGAAGGCCACTTCACCATCGATCCCCTGGATCTGTCACGTTTTCACGCATTCATGGAAGAAAACGGTATTGCAACCCAGCATGGAACCCTGGCCCTGGACGCTGAGCTCTCCGGTATTGCAGGTTCACCGACCTTTTTCGGCGATTTGATTCTGTTTGATGGAGCTCTATCCGGAATAGAAGTCGATACGGTGAGGTTCAGCTGGGATTATGAGCATGCTGCCGAACAGATTGAAATCAGCTCTAATGTTGAATCGCTGGGACAACGCGTCGCAGATATTGAGGGTATCCTGCCGTTTCACGCCGATTTTCAAACATTTGAGATCGACATACCGGGAGATGAAGACGAGCTGGCATTTAGTATGAATACGAGAGATTTCCGTATGGCCGCCTTTAACGACTTCATCCCTTCGGCACTTGCCCGGGATCTTGAGGGCCTGCTCAATGCCGATATCGATATTTCCGGCACTCTTGGTGATCCGGACTTTTCTGGAAATGTAAGCTTCACGGACGGCTCGGTATTTCTGACCGAGAATAATATCAGGATCCGGGATATCCAGGCTTTTCTGGGTCTATCTCCGGATGAGTTGTCCATTGACACTTTCCAAATGCGTAGCAGCGGTTTGATTTCCGGTTTCGGAACAATAGGCCTCGACGGCTTTACACCAGAAGATTTTGATTTGACCATTAACGGGCGCAACTTCCGGGCCTATGGCACAAGGGATATCGAAGCATTTGTAAGTCTGAACACCCGATTCACCGGTACGATGGATGAACCTCAACTCAGGGGCAGTTTCCGCGTGGATCGCGGAACGATTTACCTCGACAATTTCGGAGAGCGAACCGTAGAAGAAGTTGAACTTGATGATGAAGAAGATTTACTGACAGCCGCGGAAGACATTGACTTTTTCGAGCGGCTGGCTATGGAGATGACAATTTCTATGGATCGCAATGTATTTCTTCGAAATCGCCGTGACCCGGAGATGAACCTCGCCTTGCAAGGAGACCTGGAACTGGTAAAACCCCATTTCGGAGAGCTGGAAGTCTTCGGGGACCTGAATATTCCATCCGGCAGTGTCACCACTATCCTCA
>SLQI01000217.1 GCA_007131535.1 Balneolales bacterium
TATTATCCTCTGCGTAAAGAGTTCCCGCTTCTGGGAGTACCCGGCTCCATTGAAATGCCCAACACCACACCCGACCAGGACTGACAGGTATGGAACTTGAAAAGAAGTATTCAAAAATTGACGAGAAGGTTCATCCGACCTTCTTCCCCGAACATCAGAAAGCCCTTTACAAAAAGCTCGAAGACAAGCATACAACCATCGAGCTGGATCAGGATGATCCCCTATCCACCCAAATGATCCTTAATATGGGACCACAGCACCCTGCCACACACGGTGTATTGCGCGTGGTGCTGGATCTGCGGGGGGAACAGATCATCAAAAACAAACTTGATATAGGTTACCTGCACCGGGGGGTCGAAAAAATTGCGGAAAACAAGACCTACCAGGAATTCATGCCGTATACCGACCGCATGGATTACCTTTCCCCTTACAGCAATAACGTCGCGCTCTGCCTGGCCGTTGAGAAAATTGCTGAGGTTGATGTCCCCGAACGGGCTACCTACATTCGAATGATCTGCTGCGAGCTGGCGAGAGTTTCGGCGCATCTGCTGTGGCTCGGGACCAAGGTTATGGACGCCGGCGCCCTATCTTTCTTTATGTGGGCTTTCCGTGAGCGAGAGAAAATTTACGATATCTTCGATGAAGTAGCCGGCCACCGGTTTACCGTATCTCACTCCCGTATTGGCGGTGTCGCTAACGACTTTACCGATGACGCCGTAGCGCGGATTAAAAAGTTTATCAACGAATTCCCGAACGAACTTAATGACTGGGAAAAGCTCCTCAACAAAAACCGGATCTTCGTTGACCGGAATGAAGGAACGGGTGTACTGACCACGAATGACGCAATTAAATACGGGGCAACCGGGCCCACACTCAGAGGTTCCGGTATTGCCTACGATATCCGTCGATTCGAGCCATATATGAAGTATGATGAAATGGACTTCGAAGTACCATCCCGGGTTGAAGGGGATAACCTCGCCCGCTATTATGTTAGAATGGAGGAGATGGCTGAATCGGTACGGATCATCCGGCAGTGTTTCGAAAAAATGCCTTCCAAAGGAGCTATGCGGGTAGATAATGCCAAGCAGAGTTATCCCTCCAAAGATGAAGTTTATTATTCCATGGAAGGGATGATTCACGATTTTATGATGACCGATACCGGCATCTGTCCTCCGGAAGGCGCCGAATCCTATCATGCGATAGAGGCTCCAAAAGGTGAACTCGGATATTTTATACAAAGTGACGGAACTGGTCATCCATGGAGGCTAAAAATCAACACACCGTCATTTCGCAATCTTCAGGCAATGGAATATACCCTCGACGGTGAAATGGTTGCCGATACGGTACTAATTATCGGTGGTTTTGATCCTGTAATGGGTGAAGCGGACAAGTAATATTATTATGGCTGATACCTACGAATTTAGCAAAGAAGAATTAGAGCAGATTGAAAAAATCAAGTCGAAGTATCCTGAGGTGCAATCGGCAGTGATGCCGGTATTATGGCTGGCTCAGGATAAATTCGGCCATGTAGACTCCGACGTACAAAAGCTGGTTGCCGATACCCTTGGCCTGCCGAGAGCACACGTTCACGGCGTAGCCACTTTTTATACCCAGTATTACAAAGAAAAGATGGGTAAGTATGTACTGGATGTCTGCGGAAGTTTCAGCTGCCAGGTTTGTGGTGCACAAGAAATCATTCGCCATCTCGAGGAAAAACTCGGAATCAAGGAGGGTGAAACAACCGAAGACGGTATGTTCTCCATCCGCGAAGTTGAGTGCCTCGGGGCATGTGGATACGCACCCATGCTGCAGGTTACCAATGACAAGTACGTCAACCACCTGACGAAAGAAAAAATTGACAAGCTGATCGAGGATTTGAAGGCCGGCAAAGAGCCCGAGTTCGAATCCATGCCGGTAGTCTATCATCAAACAAGCGATTCCTGACCATCTATGGCACAAGACTGGAAATCATTTAAACCGGTTCTTATTCCGAATATACCCGATCTGGCAAAGATCGATGTATATGAAAAGAACGGCGGCTATTCTGCTATCAAAAAAATATTGACCGACGATAAGTGGGATTCCCAGGCCGTCATAAGTGAAGTTAAAGAAGCCAACATCAGAGGCCGTGGCGGTGCCGGATTTAATGCCGGCATGAAGTGGTCGTTTATGCCCGAGCCTGATGGCGGCCCTCGTTAT
Source organism: Balneolales bacterium (assembly GCA_007131535.1). Taxonomy (GTDB): domain Bacteria; phylum Bacteroidota; class Rhodothermia; order Balneolales; family Natronogracilivirgulaceae; genus SLJN01. The sequence continues at coordinate 2,200 of SLQI01000217.1, forward strand.
CTGGCGGCTAATGGTGATGAATCCGAGCCGGGAACATTTAAAGACCGGAAAATTTTCGAGTTTAACCCGCACCTGTTTATTGAAGGGTGTCTGATCGCAGCTTACGCGATGAAAATCGATGCGGTGTACGTATATATCCGGGGGGAATACCGTGAATTCATCAACATGATGGATAAAGCCATTGAAGATGCCTACAAAAAAGGCTATCTGGGCAAAAATATTCTAAAATCGGACTTCAGCGTGGATATGTATACCCACTCCGGTGCCGGTGCTTATATCTGCGGTGAGGAAACATCTCTGATGGAATCTCTCGAAGGTAAGCGCGGATACCCCAGAGTAAAGCCTCCGTTTCCGGCACAAAAGGGCTTGTGGGGACGTCCAACGACCATCAACAATATTGAAACGCTGGCCAACGTGCCGCATGTCATCAACAATGGCGCTTCATGGTATAAGTCCATTGGCCCGGAAAATCATCCCGGACCGGTACTCTACGGTATATCCGGCCATGTCAATAAACCCGGCGTTTACGAGTTTCCTGCCGGGATGAAAATCACCGACCTTATCCATGAGGTATGCGGTGGCGTTCGCGGAAATAAAGGTATCAAGGCCATCATACCGGGTGGCGCTTCTACACCTCCCATCCGCGGTGATGTCATAGATGGCGTTACGATGGATGCCGACGGCTTGCGTGAAGTCGGAACCCTGATGGGAACAGCAGGAATGCTGGTTTTGGATGAAGATACCGATATTGTTGATGTCATCACCCGAATATCCCACTTCTTTGATCATGAATCCTGTGGGCAGTGTACACCCTGCCGGGACGGTACCGGATGGTTGTACAAACTTATGTCAAAAATTAATAACGGCGAAGGCGAAATGCGCGATCTCGATCTGCTGATCGATGTCTGCAATAAAATGGAGGGCCGCACCATCTGTGCCCTTGCCGACGCCGCCTGCTGGCCTGTGCGAAATGCCGTTGAGCGTTTTCGCGAAGACTTTGAGGCCAAATGTAAAAAAACGGTTTACGCTGTAGCTTAATCCATACCGGATATTATGCCTGAAATTATTATAGACAACGTTCGCTACGAATATGAACAGCCCGGAAAGGTTCTGCAGTTTATGTTGGATCAGGGGCTGGATCTTCCCTATTTCTGTTATCATCCGTCCATGTCGATACCGGCCAACTGCCGGCAGTGTCTGGTGAAAGCCGGAACTCCGATAGTTGATCGTGAGACCGGAAAGCCGGAGCTGGATGAAGACGGAAATCCGAAAATTCGCTATTTCCCGAAGTTCATGACTGCCTGCAGCCTTGATATGAGCGACGGCATGGTAGTACATACCCACGTGACTTCTGAGGAGGTACGTCGCGCCCAGGCTGACAATCTCGAGCTAATCCTGATTAACCATCCTCTGGATTGTCCGATTTGTGATCAGGCCGGAGAGTGCCCGCTGCAGATCCTCACGTATAAGTACGGTCCGGAAGGAAGCCGGTTTGAACACAAAAAAGTACACAAACCCAAGCGTATTCAGCTCGGGCCGAGAGTTGTATTGGATGCTGAACGGTGCATCAATTGTACCCGTTGTACCCGATTTACCGAAGAGATCAGCAAGTCTAATCAACTAACAATCGTTGCCCGGGGGGATAAGAATTACCCGATGACGGCTCCCGGCGAGACGTTCGACGATCCGTACTCTCTGAATACGGTAGATATCTGCCCGGTTGGGGCTCTTACATCCGCTGATTTCCGGTTTAAAGCCCGGGTCTGGGAGATGGCACAGACTCCCAGTATTGATATCACCAATGGTAAAGGCTGTAACGTAGACCTGTGGACGCGGGATAACCTCGTACTTCGTATCACTCCGCGATACAACAAGGAGATCAACGATCACTGGATGCCGGATGAAGGCCGAATGGCTTACCGGCAGATGAACGAAAACCGGGTATCCAAACCTGAAATCAAGCTGTCGGCCAGCGAGCACAGTAAAACCTCCTGGAACAATGCTCTGATGACCTTCGTGGAGCAAATCGAGGCTCATAAGCCTGAAGAAATACTGGTTATCGGCAGTCCGCATGCTCCTGTAGAGGACAACTTCCTGCTCCAACAGTTTTTCAATAAACTCGGTGTTTCAGATACCTTGTTCTCCCCGCACATCACTCCGGGGAAAGGGGATGATTTTCTGATCACGGATGATGAAGCTCCCAACACCAATGGTTGCCGGATGCTCGGTCTCGGCGAAATTGACAAAAAGAAGCTGGAAGCCGAACTGAAGTCCGACAAATATAAAATGGTCGTTATTCTCACCGATGATCTGTTCGGCAGATATGAAATTGAGCCGTCCATAACCGAAGGCAAATTTACTCTTACGTTTGCCACGAACTATAATGCAACTACCAAAGCGGCGGATCTGATCATCCCGGTCACATGCAGCGCCGAACACACCGGCAGCTATGTAAGCGTGGATGGCCGCATCCAGCGGACACTGCCCGCCAAGGAAACGCTTTACTCCAACCGGCGGCTTAATCTTGAAATGTCCCTGAGCCGTCTGGATCATTTCGGAACAAAATTCGATAACTGGGTAAGCGATCGTAATCGGATTGACTGTATCCCGGCATGGGAATTTTTGGTGAGGACGGCTTACGAGATGAACCTGAAGCTCGGCTTTGAATCCTCCCGCGAAATTATGGCAAAGATCTCAGACGAACTGCCCGCCTTAAACGGTGTAACCTATGAACGCATGGACGAGGAACGCGGCATTCAACTGGATCTTAAACAGATACCGGCAGAAAACGTATCATAAATTCACGGATAGCAACTATATTTCATGTCTCCAGAACTGGTAACATCATTAATCATCGCATTTGTTGCACTTTTTGTAGTGCTGAATACAGCAGCTATAGTGGTATTTGCCGAGCGCCGGCTGGCCGGATTTATCCAAAACCGGCCCGGTCCGAACCGGGTAGGCCCTATCGGTATTCTTCAGCCGCTTGCGGACGTGCTAAAGCTGCTGTTCAATGAGGACATCACCCCGATTTACGGCCGAAAAGCCCTGCACACTATCGCTCCGATTATTCCGGTGATAACGGCTATTGCGGCCATCGCCGTTATTCCTTTTGCTACCGGCGTGGTCGCATCCGATATCAATGTGGGCGTGCTGTATTTGCTTGCCGTAACTTCGATGGGTGTCTATGGCGTAACCCTCGGCGGATGGGCTTCCAACAGCAAATACTCACTTTTGGGTGGATTGCGCTCTGCTGCTCAAATGGTTAGTTATGAACTGCCTATGGGCATCGCCGTTGCCTCATGCGTTCTTTATGCCGCCTCATTAAATATGGTGGAAATAGTTGACTCCCAGGAGTTCTGGTGGAATGTCTTCCGCAACCCGATTGGGTTTGTGATCTTCATTATTGCCGCCTTCGCGGAAGCCAACCGTGCCCCGTTTGACCTTGTGGAAGCCGAACAGGAGCTGGTTGGCGGATTCCATACCGAATACAGCGGCATGAAGTTCGGTACGTTCTTTCTCGCCGAATACATGCACGTTGTTATCGGAAGCATGCTGATCGTCACCTTCTTCTTCGGCGGTTATCACCTGCCATTCGCCGGTTACTGGCTGCCTGAAATGTCCGAAACGGCAACCATCATTCTGGATCTGATAGTATTCAGCGTTAAAACCCTGTTCTTTGTATTCCTCTTCATCTGGGTACGCTGGACTCTGCCGCGATTCAAGTTTAATGATCTGATGAACTACTCCTGGAGCCGGTTGCTGCCGCTGGGTATCATTAACTTTGTTGTGATCGCCTCAGCTATCATGATTTACAACAACTACTTCAGCTGATTATAGTTAATCTATTTTAAAAAAGCCGCTCTGTAAAGCTACGGGGCGGCTTTTTTTATTATATATGGGGCATCTGACAGATTTTTTAACCGCGAATTTTCACGGATAAAACGCGGATTTTATGTGTAGATGGGTGTATAAAACATTCAGAAAGAGCCAAAAATAATTGCCGGCTGATCTTTTAAAGGCCACCCTTTCCCTGTGGAGCAAATCGATTCCGTTCCGCTAAAATAATCCGAAGGTCCTTCTACTTTCATCAAGCCGGGTTTACAGGGAGTCTACGGCCCGATATGCCAATTCCCCCTTCTGATATAGATCAATAGCTTCATGCAAAATATCATTTATTGTATATCGGGGCCGATAGCCGATGAGCTCGGTGATTTTCGTTAAATCCGGGCTGCGGTGCGGGATCTCTTCGAAACCACCACCGTAAATTTCATCAAAAGGAATGTAGTTTAATGATGAAGAACTGCCGCTAAACCGGATAATTTTTTCCGCAAGCTCTCTGATCGTTATAGCTCCATAGTTTCCGACATTAAACACCTGCCCTTCCGCCTCTTTTGCTTCCATTAATTTCATTATGGATTTCACTACATCATTGACATGAGTAAAACTGCGAACCTGGCTTCCATCTCCATATACCGGCACCGCTTTGCCGCGTACGGCACAATCGATAAAGCGCGGAATCACTTTGCCGTATTCTCCGTATTGTCCTGGAATCATTCCACTACCTACCACATTGAAGAATCTTGTTATCACTACCGGCAGGTTTTGTTCTTCGAAGCAGGCTCGTGCCATATATTCATTCATGACCTTTGAGCAGGCATAAGTCCAGCGCAATTTTGAAGGCGGGCCGCTCACAAGATCATCCTCTTCATTCAACAGCGGTTTCTGTTCTTTCCTCCTCTTACCATACACTTCCGAACTTGAAGCCACCAGCACTTTTTTGCCGTATATACCTGCAAGGCGGAGTACATTTTGGGTTCCGGTCACATTGGTTGATATAGTTTCAGCCGGCTGTTCTAATACGCGTTTTACCCCCACTACAGCCGCCAGATGAAACACCTTATCGCACCCGGCAATCGCTTGTTCGAGGGCATGATAGTCTCGAATATCAGCAGATATGTTCTTGAAACCCGGACAGCCTGTAAGATGACGGATGTTATCCGGACTGCCTGAAGTGTGATTATCGAGTACCTGCACCTCGTGGCCTTCTTTTAAAAGAGCCGCAGCAAGATGGCTTCCTATCAGTCCCGCCCCGCCGGTGATAAGATACTTCATAACGGAGATTGTGTAGCCTCAAAATTCTATTAAATATTGCAGA
>SLQI01000064.1 GCA_007131535.1 Balneolales bacterium
TATGCGCATGATGTGTGAAATTAATCTGAGTTATTCAGTCTGTCTGATTTATGCGTTCGCAAAATAGAGAAATTAAACCCTAAGATAAACGCCGCTGTCCGGGATAGATTTTTTTCAGCAGGGATTGATTCCCTTTTACCGTCACCCTGAATGGCAGAACGATAAAACAAAACCCCAAAAATTTGTGAATTATGCAGGCTAAGGCGTTATGCACAAAATGCAAGTTGATCAAAAGAAAATATATATCCTTAGATATGATAATTTAAGTACCTATCGGAGTTGATGTTGCCGCTGATTTGTCTGCCAATATTGTTTGATGTATCTTTATCCGGTTAAAACCGGGTAAATTTTATTATTTCGCGAGGCTGTATGTTGCTGTGGCACACAAAGATGAGGTGCACGATCAACGTAAGCTTTTTAAAAATGAACCGTTTTACTAAAATTAAATTATTTCAAATATTTTTCGGCTGATTTCTATGCCTGAAACATCGTATCACATTTCATCTCTTACACAGGATTATTTCAATCGGCTTGTCGACGGCAATCAATTTCGGGGTTTTCTCAGAGATCAGGTATATCAGAATGATCGGGCTGAGTATTTAACTATTTCCCTACCTTTCGATAAAGTAGACCCCCTTGCCGTGCTTGAAATTTACGGCAGTCCGGATGACTTTCAGTTCTATTGGGAGCATCCCAACACCGAGCTGGCTGTGGCTGCCGGGGAAGCCCTGCATATCTGCCGGCAATACGGCAGAAACCGGTTTCAAAAATTGCGTCGTGAAACCGCGAAGCTGGATGAACGCGTCGTTTCCTACTCGGAAATCCCCCACAGCCTGGCCGGCGTGAACCTTTTCGGAGGGGCTTCTTTTTTTGATCAACCGCTAAGCGGGGTGTGGAGCAGCTTCGGCAACAGTTCGTTTATTTTGCCGAAATGGACTGTTATCAAAGACGGCCGCTTCGCTTTGGTGACTCTGGCTTTTCCGGTCAATCATGACCAGGATATGGACGAGTTGATCAGGCAAATCACCGGTGAGCTGGATCACTTCATCCAATTCCTGTCCGAAAAGCTGGATCAGAGTATTATTTTTAACGGCCCCCCGGACAGTCCGCTTTCCTTCAGATCAACGGAAAGCACAAGTGCCCGCCAACGCTGGATTGAAAATGTTGATCATGCCAAAGATCTGATCGAACAAAATGTTTTCGAGAAGATCGTGATGGCCAGGGAGCAGCGCCTGGAAACCGACCGGCGGGCTAACCCGACCCGGCTGCTGCACCACCTTCGTAAAGACTATCCGGACTGTTTTAGCTTTTTGTATCAGGTAAATGAACAGGCTGCTTTTGTGGGATGCACGCCGGAAAAACTGCTCTCGATTGAGGCGAACCGGTTGTATACCGACGGTCTGGCCGGCAGCATATCCCGGGGAAAAACAGCAACCCAGGATGAAATCCTGAGCCGCCGGCTTTTAAGCAGCGGTAAAGATCTCAGAGAGCATCAGTTTGTGGTGGACTCGATCCGCGAAAAACTGGAAGACTATTCTTTTGAAATTGATTTCCCCGATGAACCCGGTATCCGGAAGTATGCCAATGTACAGCACCTGCATACTCCCATAACCGCTGCATTGCATCATTCGGCCGATTCGATCGCGCTGATGGAAAAAATGCATCCGACACCGGCCGTCGGCGGATATCCGCAGGATCAGGCTCTGCCCTATATTCAACAGCTTGAGCAGATTGAGCGGGGCTGGTATGCGGGACCGATAGGGTGGATGAACCGAAACGGCCGCAGTGAGTTTGCTGTGGCTATTCGTTCAGGGCTGATCCAGCCGAATAAAGTGCGGTTTTATGCCGGTTGTGGTATCGTTAAAGGGTCCGATGCCGAAGCCGAGTGGAATGAAACGGAGCTCAAGCTGGTACCGATGTTGAACGCGCTTCGCTATGCCGCCGAGTGATCCATTCGATGATCATGCCGGTCATCTGCTCTATTGGTGTGCCCGGCTGGTCCGGTCATTCGCCGAAGCCGGCGTAAACCGGGCATTTATTTCCCCCGGCTCCCGGTCCACACCTCTGACGTTCGCCGTTGCGGGATGTCCCAACATTACCTCAAAAATTGTTTTAGACGAGCGTTCCGCCGGATTTCAGGCACTTGGAGCAGCCAAAGCAAGCGGGGTTCCCGCGCTGTTGATCTGCACGTCCGGAACGGCTGCCGCCAACTATTATCCCGCCGTAATCGAAGCGCGGCAATCCGGCACGCCTTTGATTGTTTGTTCCGCCGATCGCACACCGCTGGAACGAAATACGGGGGCAAACCAGACGATCAATCAGCTGAACCTGTACGGCACCTATCCGGTCTTTTTCCATGATGCCGGAGAACCGGGAGATCAAAAAACGGATTATGACCGGGCCGAAATGCTGGCACAGCAGGCCGTGCAACAGAGTTTGGAACAGGGCGGACCGGCACATCTCAACTTTCCTTTTCGCAAGCCGCTGGAACCTACTGCCCGGGCTTTGGATGGACTGAAGGATTTGTATAAAAACATCCGCCCGTTAAGCGCGGGATTTAAAACTGCCGGAAAAACTCAGCTGCCCGAATGGCTTACCGGGATGATCCGGGAAGCACGGAACGCGGTGGCATTATGCGGACCTATTGCTCCGACAGATCCGATGGCAGACAGTGTGAGCCGCCTGGCAGATCACACCGGAATACCGGTATGGGTGGAAAGTACCTCGCTGCATGCAGGTGCCGGTACCCGGTTTCCGGCCGCAAGTCAGTGGGTGGATGATCTGCCATTACAACCCGATCTCATCCTCCGTTTTGGCGGATTGCCGACAAGCAGGAGCATGCTGAACTGGCTTCAGGAAACGAAGGATATTCCCCAAGTGGTGCTGCGGTCAGGTTCCCGGCCGTCTGAAATACCGGGGATAAACAGGCTGTATGTTCAGGCCGCCGGAGGGCTGGATTGGGATTCGGTGCCATCCCAGGCCGGCAGTGAAATTTTGAAAGCATCGGAGCAGGGACTGGCCGAATACCGGAGCCGTTGGAAGCAACTTCTGTCAGAAACCGATGAATTTACAGACCTGCATGTTGCGGATGCGGTTTTACATCAAACCGATTCGGTGGTTATGCTCTCCAATTCCCTGATCGTCCGCGATACCGACCGGGTTCCGCTGCAGAAAGGTCCGGCGAAAATTATCTCCAACAGGGGTGCCAGCGGTATCGACGGCATTACTTCCACGGCGCTCGGAGTTGCCGAATGCGAAGATCAAACCACATTGCTCACCGGCGATCTGGCTTTTCTGCATGATCTCACGGCTCTGAATTCGGCGGATCGACAGAAGGTTAACCTGCACATTATCATCATCAACAATGGCGGGGGGCGCATTTTCAGGATGCTTCCGTTTGATCAGTATGATGAACAGTTCCGGCAGCTGTTTGAGACTCCGCAAACCACGCAGATTTCAGCGCTGTGCCACGCTTTCGGGATACCCCATTACCCGGTGCATCGTAGGGATGAATTAAACGACCGCCTCAACAGTCAGCCCGAAACCGGGATCCGGGTGACCGAATGCATAACCGATGGTCTGAAATCCGACGAATTGCGTAAATCCTGATGCCTGAGCTGATCAACAGAGACTTCACTGTGGATGGCCTGCGCTATCATACGGAACACCTGCCGAACCGTGCCGGTAAGCCATTTTGTTTTTTTCTGCATGGATTCCTTGGCACCTGTGCCGATTTTCATCATATCATCGAAGAGCTCACCGATCTGGTTAATCCCGTGTTGGTTGATCTTCCGGGACACGGACAAACGGAAGCCCCGGTGGAGTTGAGGCGGTATCAAACAGATAGTATGGTTGCCGATCTGGCCCGCCTGATTGAGAGATTCACGAAAGAGCCGGTTTTTTTGGCCGGTTATAGTATGGGCGGTCGCCTGGCGTTGCATTTTGCCTTGCAGCATTCGGATCGGCTGGCCGGGTTGGTACTGGAAAGCGCCGGACCGGGTCTTTCGGATGAAGCCGAGCGCCGGAAACGAAGAGAAACGGATGGGCAACGGGCCGAAGCGATACGAAAGGATCTTGCCGCATTTGTGGATGAATGGAACCGGATGCCCATGTTTAATTCACCCGAATCGCAAAACCATACGGATGATCTCACAAAGAAGCTGGTTGAAGTGCAAAAATCACAGAATCCGGAAGGGATTGCGAATAGCCTGGCCGGTTTCGGCGCCGGTACAATGCCGCCCGTGGATGCCTCAATGCTTAACGGCATACAAGTCCCGGTGCTGCTTCTTGCAGGTGAGGCCGATGAGAAGTATGTTTCCGTCCAATATCAGCTGAACAGTCAGCTTCCGGATGCGGAGGTGCATATCATTGCGGATGCGGCACATCGCGTTCACATAGACCATCCCGGTGTGTACATTGAGAAAATCCGGAGATTTTTCCGTAACATCCCTGACCAAACTCAGGAAACCTGATTTTTGAAAGAATTGGCCTGTATAACATTATTATGACCGCTCCGAAAAGTTTGAATATGTAAAATTTTGTAGCACGAGCTTAAATAATTTAGGTCTCTTTGTTTTAAACTCACCCCAACCCCTCTCTAACGAATTAGAGAGGGGCGTGAGGTCTAAATTATTTAAGCTCTGATTCTGCATATTAACTATTCAGACTTTTCGGAGTGGTCTCAATAATGAATTAACCAAGAATATCAGGCCGGGAAAAATCAGAGGCTCTTCATCACCATATTACCCGGAATTATTTATTCAGACCAAACAACAACCTATGAGTATGAATTGGAAAACTGTAAAAGAGTACGAAGATATTACCTATAAAAAAGCTGACGGAGTAGCCCGGATCGCTTTTAACCGTCCCGAAGTGCGCAATGCTTTTCGCCCGAAAACCGTAGGCGAACTGTTTGATGCTTTCGTTGATGCCCGTGAAGATGAGAGTATTGGAGTGGTGCTGCTATCCGGAGAAGGGCCTTCTCCGAAAGATGGAGTGTACTCCTTCTGCAGCGGAGGTGATCAGCGGTCACGCGGAGAAAAGGGATATGTTGATGATGAAGGTATGCCGCGCCTGAATATTTTGGAGGTTCAACGGCTGATCCGTTTTATGCCGAAAGTTGTCATTGCAGTGGTACCCGGCTGGGCTGTTGGTGGCGGGCATAGTCTGCATGTAGTATGTGATCTGACGCTGGCCAGCAAAGAACACGCGATCTTTAAACAAACCGACGCCGATGTAACCAGTTTTGACGGGGGCTACGGCTCAGCTTATCTCGCCAAAATGGTAGGGCAGAAACGCGCGCGGGAGATCTTCTTCCTCGGCCGTAATTACAGTGCCGACGAGGCTTACCAGATGGGTATGGTCAACGAATCCGTACCGCATGATAAGCTGGAAGCAACGGCATGGGAGTGGGCACAGGAAATCCTTGAAAAGTCGCCGACCTCCATTAAGATGCTCAAATTTGCATTTAACCTGACGGATGACGGCATGGCGGGTCAGCAGGTGTTTGCCGGCGAAGCCACACGCCTGGCGTATATGACCGAGGAAGCTGAAGAGGGGCGCAACGCCTTCCTCGAAAAGCGCAAACCCGACTTCCGCAAATATCCCTGGCTGCCGTAAATATCGGAAAGCCGCTGCCACGGAATTAAAAAAGCCGGCCGGGATCGAATGTAACCCGGCCGGTGTAGCAACAGGCAGTGGTTAGTCAGTTATCTCCTCTTTACTTATAGAATGCGGGCACGGATTGAACGGCGGATCGCAGTATATGTTAACTATTTGAGTTTCCGTGGCTGTTTCATTGATGCTTTCTGCTTTGGCCATAACCCAATGGTTTCCTTCCATAATGAAGGTGTGGGAAAAGGTATCGGAAGTTTCCGTCTGTTGGTTCCAACCTGAGCCGCTGCTCGTATACCAAGTGTAATCCACCGACCCGGGAGCGTTATAAGTAGTGGCACTCCATGTTCCCTGTTCGCCTGAAACAAGTGATGAAGGACCTGAAATCGAAACGCTCATTATCGGCTTATGGGCAATCGGATCTGCCGGCGATGCGGGATCGTTGTTAGCTGTTCCATCCTGGCTTATCTCCCCATCTACCAATAAAATGCCGGCCACATGGGGTGCAGCAAACGAGGTTCCATCAACGGTTTGGGTACCGTCATTAATATCGGTGGTAAAGATGTCCTCTCCGGGTGCCGCGAAATCGGTGGCATCTCCGTAATTGGAAAAGTCGGTAGAAAAATCGTCATTCTGATCTATGGACGAAATCGTCCAGATGTTATCGTGGTCCATCCGGGCTGGTGAATAATCTTCTGCCGGCTCACCCTCATTACCAGCTGATAAGGTAAATTTCAAGCCGTCATTGGCTGCATTTTCGATGGAGTTTTCAAGTTCAATGAGGGGTATATCTACACTGGGGTGGGCAAATTCGTCGTGGGGGTATCCTAAGGTAATACTGGCAACTTCTCCACTGCTATATTGACCTGCCACATAATCCACCCCGCCTTTAACATCACTTACATAACATTGGTTAGAATCATTGCAAACTCTTACGGGCACTACTGAAGCACCGGGTGCTACACCTACCGGACCGCTGTTGTTGTCCAAAGCACCTATAACGCCGGCGACGCCAGTGCCATGCCCATTTCCATCATCGGCAGAATGCCATGCCACAAACGAAGCAGCATTATCCGTATCTACATTCAAATTACTGTGGTTTAGATCGATGCCAGAGCTAAGCACCCATGCTCGTGTGCCGCTACCGTCTTCGGGACCTCCAACCCTATTGACGCCCCAGGGAACACCGGAACTGGTTGGATTAGGCTGTGCTTCAACTTCTTCGGATTCTTGTTTAAAAGAATCTCCGGAGTTGTCCGGTAGTTTTTCGATAGCCTGGTATTTAAAATCGCGGGCAACATGCTTTACCTCGGGATGCCGGCTTAGAGCTTCGGCTTTACCCTGCGGCAATCGGGCGGCAAAGCCACTGGAGGACCATTGAAACTGGTGTATCAGTGGATCAGCGGGGATGTTAAGTTCGGCAAAAAGCGCCTGCCGGGTTTCCACTGCGGCATCCGCAGCCTGCGGGCTTAATTCCCGATCATGAGCATCTTCGAAAATCACGATATAGCGATCTTCTGAAAAGATAATATCGTCACGTTCCAGATCCTCATCGGTAGGCACAATCAGACTTTTCCCGTCATCCGGTGCTTGATTATAAGGAGAGGGGGGGGGCTTGTTGCAACGGAGCGTTTTCGCACCCTGCGACTAACAAGACGAACACCATAATCCATGAATTAACAACATAAAATGTGCAATTTTTTAACATAATA
>SLQI01000351.1 GCA_007131535.1 Balneolales bacterium
ACTTCCTGCGCACGTGTGAACTGTTGCAGGGATCTCATTGAATAATGAAACCGATCAATCATATCAATTGTGTTTTAGTTTGTTCCCGGCCTCTGAGTCAAAAGATGTGCCATGGTACCGGCGAAGGTGGGAATGCTATACCTCAAAGGTTCGCAAAAGGTGCCTGTAGAGCTGTTCGGGGTAAAATAGGATGGGTGAGAAAAGAATTATCGGGCAAATGAGAAGTCCGTCAGACCGGCGGAAAGTTTTGCCAATCGAGGGAAATGCAGACCAGAATAAAGTTACTGTAGCGGGATAGTCTCGATCAGAGTACCGTTTTTCCGTTGTTCCGGCTCGGACTCGGTGTGAAGCCGGACTTCAAGCTCTGTACTGGCTTGAAGCCGGTTGATATCCCATCCGGTATAAAGTGAGTCGTCGTGCAGTCGGTCGATGGATTCAAGTATCAGCCAGTTTTCTTCATCATCATGAGGATGGTGCCAAATATGAAGATGTTCACCCGAATTGAGGCGGGCGTGCCGGGAGAGCAGGGCGTGGTCCAGGGATGCTCCATCTATGATAAAAAGCAGCGTACCGCTGCGATTCTCATCAAATGTGATATGGTGGACCATCAGATTTTCACGGAATAATAAATCCTGCAGAAGGTCTTGCTGAAACTCTGCCATGGACAATTGTTCATCCAGCTGTAAAAGTTGCCGGTTGTTTTGTTCAATCTGCCCGGCAAGCATTTCCGATTCCTGCTGAGATTGGTAGAGGCGCCATTGTTGAGCGACGAGAATAAAAATCAGAATGATCCCCAGGATCATAACCAGTCTCAGAAATCGGTGACGGATCTGTTGATCCTCGAATGCCGAATCACCGAGATCGGGAGGGGGTGGTTTTGGAGAAGTCTGAGATTGTAAGTCGGGGGATTCAGTAAGAAAATCGCTTAGATTCTCACCGGAAGCAGCTTCGGGATCGTCAGGCGGTGTTTCGGTAGCTGAAAGGCCGGGCTCGAAAGCCTGCAACCTGCGCAGAGTCGAGATTACCGTTTTATCACCATTGGCAATGCGTTCCTCAAGCCATTTGCGATCTTCAGAGCTCAGACGGTCTTCAAGGTAATCCCTGCAAAGCTCCTCAAGACGAGCCATATCCGAATGTGATTAAGTATGGGTTATGAAGAAGAGTTGCCGGTTTTTTTCGGGTCATCATATAGCTCTTCATATTCGGCTTCTTGAATGCCATCAAAACGGCTGCGACGCTGCCCGCGGGTAGTACTTCTGAAGTTTTGCCTGTGCTGAAAAGCCGGGTGACTCATAACCAGTGAGCGCCTGATTGCGAATCTAATGAACAGGTAGAGCAGGTAGATGAAAGCTATTATAAGGAACAGACGCAACATGAAAAACTAACTCGGTTTAAGGTGTACTTGATTACTACGAAGTGGCTGCTCGAATATTTGATCCTCTATATAGTCGAGTTGTTGCGGGTTATTCACAAAGTCGATTTCAGTAGCATTCAGAATAATCAGAGGAGCTTTGTTGAAATGGTGGAAAAAATGGTTATAGGCGTTCGTGAGCTCTTCCAGGTAGGATTTGCTGATTTCCTGTTCGTAAGACCGGCCCCGGTCCCGGATGTTTTGCATCAGCCGGTCTACACTTGATTGAATATAAACCACCAGATTGGGCCGTGCGGAAATACTGCTCATTATGTTATAGATAGAATCATATAATGCGAGCTCATCGCCGCTGAGGTTCAGCCGCGCGAATATGCGATCTTTTTCAAACAGGTAATCTGAAATTACCAGATCATGGAACAGATCTTTACTTTTCAGGTTCTGCTGCTGGCGAAACCGGCTTGAAAGAAATGCCAGCTGGGTTTGGAACGCGTAGCGCTCCGGATCTTTATAAAAACTGGGAAGGAATGGATTTTCTTCAAACTCTTCCAGTACAAGCCGGGCTTTTCGGCGCTCGGCAAGCAGATGGGCCAGTGTGGTTTTCCCCGCTCCTATTACCCCTTCTATGGCTATAAAATCATATTGATTCATGTCGGTAATCTACCACTTTAAAGAAGTTTTGAAAACGCCTAATTCATCAGCTTCTGCAATCAACTGCTCGATGCCGGCTTGGCTTACCGGGTCAACCCAGTCCGGGCAGATTTCGGCAAGGGGGATCAGTACAAATTTCCGTTTGAAATAGGAAGGGTGGGGCAGGACTAACCGATCGGTTGAGAGTCGCACACCTTCATAATCGATCATATCGATATCAATTTCCCGATCGGTCCATTTACGGGCTTCAGGATCTCTGCCGCAATCAATTTCAAACTGTTTAAAAATGTCGAGCAATTCCAGTGCCGGCCGTTGTGAATGCATGAGAACAACGGCATTATAGTACATCTGGTCGGAGGGGCCGAGCGGCTCGGTTTCATAGATGGACGAACAGATTAACTCCTTATCGGAAAGTCCGGCGAGCATGGTTTTGGCTTTACAAAGATAATGATGTCGATCGCCGAGGTTGGAACCAAGTGCAATTACTAAGCGGGCCATGTGATACAAATTTCAGAATAATTACAAGGGCCGCCAAGATCGGGATTAAACTTTTTTACCGAAACCTCAACTTTTTCGGCGATGTTGAATTCTTCATACAGCCGGCGCGCAATTTGAGTGGCCAGGTATTCTATCAGATCCACCCGCGGCCCGAGCATAACGGTCTTGATGATCGAATAGGCGGCAGCATAATCCAGCGTATCCTCTAACTTATCGGATTCGCCGGCTTTATTGGAACCCAGAGAAAACACGGCATCCACCTCAAAGTGGTTGCCGTGTTGCTTCTCGCGATCAAAAAAACCGTGGCGGGCGTTAAACTCAAGGCCGCGTAAGGCGAGTCTGGACATATTATATGCTGGCAAGTTCGATTTGGTGACGTATGTCGTTAACGATTTGTTTGTGTTTCGGGCTGGTTTCCAGGCGCTCCTCAATGGTTGTTATAGCATGGATCACCGTAGAATGATCCCTGCCGCCAAAATGAAGACCAATGGTTTTCAGGCTTGATTTGGTCATCTGTTTGGCAAGATACATAGCAATCTGACGCGCTTCCACTATTTCCTGTTTTCGGGTTTTCTCCCGCACCTTATTGGCTTCAATACCAAAATAATCACATACATGATCCTGGATGGTGTCGATGGAAATCTGCGCCTTGTTTTCCTTGATCATATCCTTGAGGATATTCTTGGCATGGCTCAGTTCCAGCCGATCTATACGCTGCAGAGATGCCGTCGCCAGCAGCTTGATAATCGCCCCTTCCAGCTCCCGTACACTGGTTTTGAAATTATGAGCAATGAATTCAAAGATTTCATGATCAAACTCAATACCGTTATCGGAAGCTTTGCGCTCAAGAATGGCAAAACGTGTTTCGTATTCGGGTACCTGCAGGTCCGCCGAGAGCCCCCAGTTGAACCGGGAAATCAGACGCTCCTCAATATCGGGCACATCTTTGGGCGCCCGGTCGCTGCTCAGCACGATTTGTTTACCATCCTGATGGAGTTTATTGAAGATATGAAAAAACTCCTCTTGCGTTTTTTCCTTGCCGCTGAAAAACTGTATATCGTCAACGATCAGAACATCGATACTTCGGTAGAACATCGAAAATTCGCTGGCCCGGTTGTTTCGGATCGCATGGACGAATTCGTTGGTGAAACTCTCGGAAGAGATATACAGCACGGATTTCTCATCGCCGCAATCGGCTTTTATTTTGTTCCCGATGCTTTGAATCAAATGAGTTTTACCGAGTCCCACCCCGCCATAGACAAAGAACGGGTTGAAGGAATTGGTGCCTGGATTTTCGGCAATGGCCATGGCCGCAGAACGAGCCAGCCGGTTGCAATCACCCTCAATAAAGCGTTCGAAAACATAATTGGAGTTCAGGTTCGACTCCACTTTGGTTTTCTTAATGCCGGGAATAACAAAGGCATTCTGGATATTTCCCGGCTGGTACTGAGGGGATGAATTCAGGGTCTGCGGTTCATTGGTGGACGGACCGGATTGCTGCTGCGGTAGTTTTACTGATCGTTCATCATAATTATCGCTCCCTTTTTCAAGTACAACAGAATATTCAAGCTCTGCCTCAGCACCGAGGATTCGCTTGATGGTATTGCGAAGCAGCCCGTAATAATACTGCTCCAGCCATTCGTACCAGAATTGCGAAGGCACCTGAATGGTTAACCTGTGCCCCTCCAGTTTGATCGGCTTTATCGGCTCAAACCATGATTTGTACTTCTGGTAGTTGATATTGTCTCTGATAATTTCGAGACACTCATTCCACACAGATTCGGCAGTATCGGCTTTTAGCGTACTCACGTTTATGCAGCTATTCCTTTTCTTTTATTGATAACAAAAATATATAAAAAGTAAATCTTGACTTTTAGCTTCTTGTCACAGTTATCCACACCCGTAGTGATCAAGCAAGTCGTGAACCCGAAGCAAAGATGATAAATTCAGGGTACTGTGTCAAAAGGGTTAGGTGTTAGGGTTGCCTGAATTATCCACATTGGTCATAACAACAAAATCGCATGAAATTCAGTAGGTTACAGGGTGTAACATGAATTATGTGTTAAGATAATGTTAAGTGAAAATCAGGCCATTTTGGGCTGTTCTCAAGGATTTTGATGTGGGGAGACAGGCCTGAGAAAAGTTTTCGACAAGTTATCCACATTTCGCGGCATGGTATAAATAACTTATTAAGAGACGGACTTAACTGCTAATTTTGCAAGCGTTTATAATCTATCAGCGGCGAAATTTCGCACGTAAAAAACGAGGGGCATTTTCGTAATCGTGGATAATTTCAGCTTCCCGGCCATCATCATTGAAAAGGGGGAGAATCGAAGTGTGGTACCGGCTGTTCAGCTCAGCATAGAGGGTGCCCTGCGGCTTCAGGAGCTTTTTCCCCAATTCAGATATATGGCTATAAGTTTGTTCAACTTTATCGGAATATAAGGCAGGGCGGGGTTCATACTCTCTCACTTGAGGATCCAGCTCCCTGTACTCATCTTCCGGAATGTAAGGCGGGTTGGATACAATTATGTCAAAAGCCGGAAGTTGATTCCAGGTTTCAGGTTCTGTGAAATCGGCTTTAATCCAATTTAGTTCTACCCCATTTAAATTAGCATTGGACCGGGCTGTTTCAATAGCTTCGGGAGAGTTGTCCATACCGGTTATTTCCCAACCAGGGCGCTCATACTTTAAAGCAATCGCGATGCATCCGGAGCCGGTGCCTACGTCGAGCACCTTTAAATCGTGCTGAGGATGTTCGCGAAGTATATGCTCGGTCAGTTGTTCCGTTTCAGGCCGTGGGATAAGCACACCGGGTTTAACACCGATCCGGCAGTTATAAAAATCCGTGTAACCGGTTATATATTGAAGCGGTTCATGCGATGCCCGGCGTTTAACCAGAGGACGCAAGGAATCTAACTCCTGTTGAGTTAAAGGCCGGTCGTATTGCATATAAAGATCAAGACGGCGAATCCCCAGAACTTCCGCGAGCAACCATTCAATACTTAGGCGTGGCGAGGGTATAGATTTCTCACGAAAATAATCGGTTGCCCAGTTTAACATCCGGACAACGGTCCAGTCCTGATCTTTGCTCATGTTGGTATTTAGCTGAAGCCGCTTCTATTGATTTTCTTCTTCCTCTTCGGAAACTTCTTCCTGTTTGATTTCCTGTATGGTTAAACCGAAACGCTTGGTAAAATCCAGAATAAAATCTTTGACCCGATCGTAGATCGGCGGTTCTCCATCGCTTGATCCACCTCTGAACCCAGTACGTCCACCCGAAGGCATTAGTGCCAATTTAATAGATTTTTCACTGGATTCTACGACAAGGGTAAGACATTGACTTTCGTTGGTTACCTTTTTTTGTTCTTCAAATACAAAAACAAAAACTGAATCCCCGGTTTGTTGGGATTCATATTTGTACAGGAATTTAGGACTGGTTTCATCCGAGAGGGCTGGAATAAATTTATTTAGAGTAACACCAGGTCCGAATATTACGTAGCTTTCAGCAGTGTGCATATTCAAATTGATTTTTTGAACGTTTTCCGGAATAAATTACATTGGGTATACCAATGTTCTACATAACAGATGTCCTGAAAATAACGTCATCAGTGAATTTCACAATACGTCATTTACATTTTTAAATAAAATATCAAGCTGAAATGAATATTTTTCGATTCAATATCGGCAAAATAATCTTCGCCGGCACATTGATAGCCTTTACTTCACTGATTGCGGTAATGCCGAAATACAGTTTTGCCCAGGAAAGAGAGGAACCGCAATTAGTGCCATTGCCGGAACCACGCTCCCCGTATACCGAAGACCGCGTAAACGGCATCGGCTTTAAGTTAATGCTAAACAATTACGGATTTGGGTTAGGGGGGGAATACCGCAGAGCATTGAATGCAACTACTGAGTTTTTTTTAAATGCCAATATTTCCAATCTGAAGGATGAGTCTGAGCAAACCCTGCAAACCTGGTTCGGACAGCAAATCATCCCGAATAAATATAACCGGGTTCTTGTTTTTCCCGTAATGGCAGGTCTTAAGCAAAGATTATTTCCAAGTCAGCTCTCGGATAATTTTCGGGCTTTTCTGCAGGGAGGGGTGGGCGTAGCTCCGGCATTCGTCTATCCTTATTTTGATGATGCCCGCGGTCTTGGTTACCGGGATCCGGCACGTCAGCTTCCTTATGATGTGTTTCAGGGATGGAGCGACGGTTACTTTACAACCGGCATGACCGGTGAGCTTGCAATCGGGGTTGACTTCGGGGCTGATTTCAGCCAGTTACAAAGTGTTCGTTTTGGATATAGATTTTACTACTACCCGGATTCCATCCAGATCATGGAACCCAATTCTTACATCCCCGGTCTTGAGGGGTTTGATGCCCAGTCGTTTTTTATCAGCCCTGAAATTACGATCGTTCTGGGCAGCAACTGGTAAGATGTTCCGGGCAATCCGGAATTACCTTGCTTGAATGCGGATTTATAAAAAGGCTTGTGGCGTCCGGTTAGCGTAAAATTTTTATAATTGTCCGGATCAAAAGCTCCGGATTTTCAATCATGGGATTGTGCCCGCAGTTTTTGAGGGGATGAATATGCGGAAACCTGAAATGCTGTTTTACTTCAGCTGCCACATGAAAAGGATTTTCACGGTCTTGCTCACCCCAAATGAGTTCAACCGGACAGTCGATCGTATACAGTTTGCCCATCGTACCATTGTAGTATAAATCGATTTCAGGGTACATTCTGAGAAAGCTTCGAAATAATCCGGGAATATTTACGCCTTTTATGCCTG
>SLQI01000222.1 GCA_007131535.1 Balneolales bacterium
CCTCGGCCTTCAGTTCAACATGGGCGACTTTGGGTCGGGCGTAGTAATTGAGCACATCTCCGGCATAGAGTTTCTTCATGGTCGCGACGGAGCCACGCCGGTCCGACCACTCCCCAAGCCTTCGGCCAAGATAATAGCCATCCCAGAATCCGCGGTTGTAGACTTGTGCCAGTCTTGACTTCCATTCGTTCACTTTTTCTTCGGTATAGCTGCCATTCACAACCGCCTCGGTAGCTTCCCTGTAGCAGCGGGTTACCATCTTCACGTATTCGGGTGATCTTCCGCGCCCCTCAATTTTCAATACCGAAACCCCGGTTTCCAATACATCATCCAGAAAATCGATCGTGCACAAGTCTTTAGGTGACATGATAAACTCGTTGTCTATTTCCAGCTCGTTGCCGTCGTCGCTTTCCACCCGATAGGAATGCCGGCAGTTCTGGCGGCAGGCTCCGCGGTTAGCCGAGGTGTTGTAGGCGTGCAGGCTCAGATAGCATTTCCCCGAAACCGCCATGCACAGGGCCCCGTGGGCAAAGATTTCAATTTTTACCAGCTCACCGGATGGTCCGGTAATATTCCGCTCTTTGATGGCCTTGACAATTTCACCAACCTGACCCAAATGCAGCTCCCTGGCCAATACCATCACATCGGCGAAATGGCTGTAAAACTCGACCATCTCGATATTGGAAATATTAGCCTGTGTAGAGATGTGAACCGGTATACCCTGCCGATATGCATAGGAAATCGCCGCCTGATCGGAGGCGATGATAGCCGAAATCCCGGCTGCTCCGGCCCGGTCGACCAGCTCTTTCATTCCGGGCAGATCCTGATCATACAGTACGGTGTTCAGAGTGAGATAGGGTCGTACCTGATGCTCCCGGCACAAATCCACTATCGCGGGCAAATCTTCCGCTGAAAAATTATTCGTGGCTTTCGCCCGCATGTTGAGCTCGCCCACCCCGAAATATACCGAGCCGGCACCGGCCTGGATGGCCGCCCTTAGCGCAGCCCAATCACCGGCCGGAGCCATGATTTCAACCGGTCTGTACCTGTTTAAATCTTTTTTCTGCAAGATATCCAATTAAAGCTAATTAGAGATTTATATCTTAATATTGCTTTGAATACGTCGTATTTGATAAAGAAGTATATCTAATGCTGAATTATGCACATCCGCCTGCCGTATAAACCAGGCTTTGACAAAAAGACTTATAAAAATCACCCGATAAATTCCCACAAATCACATTGATGAACGTCCCGGATTACCAAAGCAAATTCTCCGAAATGAAGCGCTACTCGCTTTACCAAACTCTTCCGGAAGGTAGCCGGGAGTTTATACGCGGACTTGCGTTTCAGTACAACCTGACGGTTCAGCAATTTTATGAGCTGGTTAAAGCAGAGCGTGATCTGCACATGTGGAAAGAGCCCGGCCTGGAGCAGTGGTGGGATCACCTCGAGACTAAACCGTCCGGAAGAAATCAGCTATTATCGGGGGTGCGAGAACAACTGGAGGGCATTTGCAGTGAAGCGCCGGACTATTCCACATTTGTGGCGGATACCCCGGCCAGACCCAAAGCCAAATCGGTGGACACCCGTACTACCGATCGAAAAATTCACGGATACTGCCCGGCCTTATCCGAAGAAACCGTTTGCTGTAACCTGCGCACCATCGATGTGGTAGAAAACTGTCCGCTGGGATGCTCGTACTGCTCCATCCAGACTTTTTATACCGACCGCTTTGTTTTTGAAGAGCATCTCGGAGAAAAGCTCAGCCGTATCCCGGTTTCACCGGATCGTTATTATCACTACTGTACCGGTCAGTCTTCGGATTCGCTGGTATGGGGGAACCGCAACGGCAACCTCGAAAAACTGGCCGCATTCGCCCGCGCTCATCCCAATGTGTTGCTGGAACTCAAAACCAAAACCAACAATGTCGACGAACTGCTTTCCCTCGATATTCCGCCGAATGTGGTCGTTAGCTGGACGCTCAACACCTCCACCATTACCGCTCAGGAAGAGCACTTTACCGCCACCCCGCAAGATCGGCTGAATGCAGCTGAAAAAGTAGCTGCTGCCGGTCTGCCGGTTGCTTTTCATTTTCATCCGATCATCTATTACCGGAACTGGCAGGAAGAATACCGGGAGCTGATCGATCAACTAACCCACCGCATTGATCCCCGGCAGGTGCTGTTTGTCTCTATGGGGGCGCTTACGCTGATCAAACCGGCTATAAACCGCATGCGACAGCTCGGCATTCCCACCAAAATTTTGCAGTTTCCGCACGACCGCGATCCGCACGGGAAAATCACCTATCCGAAAGAAATCAAACAAGTGCTGTTTTCAACAATTTATCAGGCTTTTCATACCTGGCATGAGCGCGTCTTTTTTTATCTTTGCATGGAAACCGACGATATCTGGCATAAGGTGCTCGGCAGATCGTATGATACCAATGAGAAATTTGAAGCCGATTTTCTGAATCACCTGTTTGCCAGACTTTCCGAAGATTATTCACATTAACCGAACTCCTGTTTTTTTACACCCTGATTTATGCCCCACTACGACTTTGCCGTAATCGGAGCCGGCCCTGCCGGACTCGCCACCTCACATTCCCTTCGCCGCCGGCACCAAAGCGTACTGTTAATCGACCCCTTGCTTGCTGATTCCAACGCCTCCGGCGCACCGGCCGGCCTGGTAAATGTGGCCATCGGGAAGCGGGCACTTTTGGGCTGGCAGTCCGAGGCCTGTTATGAAGCATTCACCCGGAACCTGGAGATGCTGTCGGATTACTCCGGCCGGGATGACCTCTGTCAAAACAGCGGGATTCTGCGTCCGGCACTGACGGAAGAGCTTTATGAGCTGTTTTTCAAATCCTATAACGAACAGCCCTGGCCGGAAGGCTGGGTGTCGTGGATGACACCGGATGAAGTTAAAAAGTTCAACCCGCACCTGCCCGAAAGTCACGGCGGACTGTTTCTGAATAACGGACTGTCGGTATATGTTGATCGGTTTTTGAACACCTACAGAAGCTATTTGCGGGATCAGGGGGTACAGCATTGGGGAGCGCCGGTCAATTATCAGGTTGATGAGAACGGATTTACACTCATTGACGAAGAGGGACAACGTGCTACATCGGACCGCCTGATTATTGCTGCAGGCACAGCCACGCTGGATTTTCCTGAATGGCAAAACCTTCAGGCCAACCGGGTAAAAGGGGAAATCGCGGTGTTTGAATCCGACCGGCCGCTGGACTGGCAGCATGCCGTATCGGTGTTCGGCTATATGATTCGTCGCGGGGACCGGGAATTGGTGGTGGGCTCCACCTACAATCACAATGAGTTTACATTTGCTCCAACTGATGAGGGCCGGCGACAGCTCCATCAAAAGCTGCAGAAGGTTTTCCCGGAACTCAGCTCCTCCCTGAAACAAACCGGTCAGTTAGCCGGCGTGCGGGTCACCACACCCAACCGGCTGCCGTTGATCGGGGCTCATCCGGATCATCCGAACCTTTATATCTTTACCGCACTTGGATCAAAGGGCTTGCTGTTTTCCGAGCATGTGGCCGCAATTTTGAGTGATCACATTGTTTCGGGCCGGGAGATTCCTGAGGAGCTGGATGTTAAAAGAGCTGTTTTACATTGACCCGATTTATGATGATCGCTGTGTAATCCATCCGTATCCTTCGGGATGAAAGAAAATCCTCTTCATTTTGTGTTTATCTGCGGTACTATGGTTTTTTTATTATGAAACTCAGTTCGATTAATATTTGCTTACACTGCTGTCCGGCTAAAAGTTTGTAATTATCCTATTAATGCTCTGTGCCACGGCTTATTACGGGATGTACAATTTTTGCAGGGTAGCTAATAAACATCCATTTCCGTCGGCTTCAGCCGACGTTTGTACGGCTCCCACAAAGTTAGGGGGCTTTAGCCCCGAAATGACAGTTTGATATATATTGAAAATCCTTCCCTGCATAGCACCTCGGTTTGAAAAGAGGGGTGGCTGGAATTGTAGTGCAGCAGCGGGAAGATGCGGGGCTAAAGCCTCGCGTTTAGATGGGGGAGAGAGCGTTTATCCGTTGACTGAAGTCAACGGAAATGGATGCGAAGCTGAAAACTGACTACCGACAAATCCCTCCACAAGCAAACCAGCAACCAGCAACAGACATCGCATTTACCCAAAGCCAGCGTCTGGTCGATAAAAAATTTAGAATCGAACTTAGGTTATGAGCACATAATCCGGTATGGTGTAAGTTGTCACCAATGCCATACCGGTTAACCATAAACCGGAATGGCATTAGCAACAGACGTTTACCCTCGTATCACGGAGCCGCCGGCACATTGATGTGCTGACCGAAAAAGATCGCATTTAAAAGCAGCTTATTCGTGCCATACCAGTACCCGCGGAATATCGGGTTGTCGGCCATCAGGATCACACGTCCACTGCCGGTCTGATCCACCAGAACCGAGGCGGTTTCGCTGACGGCCTGCAGATTTTCATCAGAAATATACCCGCTCAGCAGTGGGGATTCGGAATACTGCGCCACGGTACTGTACGGGTTTTCACTGGGGTGATAAAACGTAGTATGACTCCGCCATACCGGCAGCTGCCTGGCTTGATAGCCAAACCCGAGCGGATGGGTGATATCGAGATCCGCCTCCAGGATAATGCCCCCGATACGCTGAGCCCCGAAAATATCGCGGGCTTTCTCAAAGTCCACTCTTGCCGGAATTTCCGGCTCCTCTTCTTGATTGTCATTTTCATCACCGACTACATGAATATCGGAGGTCAGCTCATTTCGAACCGCCCATTGAGCCGCTGAACCAATGGTAATAAGTGTGCCGCCGTTACGAATCCAGCGCTGCAGCTCTTCGATTTCATTTTCACTCAAAAAGCCATAGTTGCCGGAGACAAAAACAGCCACATCATAATCCTCCAGCGAGATTCGGGAATAGTTCTGTCGGTCAACTTTAGTTATCGGCATATTGACTTTGGTGTCCAGCAGATGCCAAAGCTGGCCGGCTGCGTTTGCGGCTATTCCGCTGCCAACAACCGTAAATGCATTGGGTTTCTCCAGCACCGGTACATCGCGGCTGCCCAGGTCTACTCCGTCAGCGGCATACCCTGTAGAAGTCGCCTGGAATTCCACTCCGGCTTTCTGAGCGGCTTGCAATACAAGCTCGTGCAACTTCTCCGGAGAGTGATCCTGAGGCTGAACGGGCACCATAACCGAACCCCGGCTGTAAGCTCTTTCCCCATCATGAGTTTCAATGGTCGTCGGGCGAAATAGCGATTGCACCAATACCCCCTGCTCCATCAGATGGTACATCGCTTTGGGGGCATAATAATCTGACCAATCCAACAGGTAAGCGTAGTTGCTCACCGGCAGATCCTGCTGCTCAGGCGGTTCAGGAGCTTCGGTCATCCGGTCACCTTTCGGCAGGTCGCTCCAGCGCCCACTGGAATAATCGGCATTGGGAAGGCCGTAGGCCAGGGACATTGTCCAGGTGGAAGCGTCGTAGAAGACACTGTCGGCAAATTCGGTGGTGGTTTCAAAGATGGAGCGCACCAGGCGAAATTGTTCCTGTTCAACCGGTACCAGCCAGGCATTTTCCGGGTTGAATGCGGTTCCGTCGACTTCAACGGATTCATCCAGCTCATACACTTCGAGACGATGGTTGATCAGAAGGTCTAAAAATTCGCGGTTACGAGCTTCGTCGTGTGGATCGCCGAAAACATAGGCTTCGGTTTCAAAGTCGGAAGCCTCTTCAAGTGCGGATTCGAAAAACCGGCGCTGGTAATCGTGCATATATTCGCGCTCTTCGATCGCTGCCTGAATGGTTCCCAAACTGGTACGCAGATGATTTCTGATGGCGAACTCAAACGTCAGATCTCCCCATTGGTTTTCCTGCACATGACCTCGGGCACTGGCTTGTTCGAACACGAGACCCAGTCCGCCCATGAAATTCGGGTAGGTAGAGCCGTAGCCGGGATAGGTGTTATCGAAGATTTCTTTGGTAAAATAGAGTGATCCGATTTCATCAAGATACTCTGCCCAATATTCGGCAAACCGGAGGGTGAAGTCGGTATAGAGCTCCTCCGGCAACGTGGGATTCCAGGAGCCTTCGGGCTTGGTTGGTTCAAAAAAGTAGGTTGAGGTGGTTCCCATTTCGTGAAAATCGGTAGCTACGTTCGGCATCCATCTGTGCATCAGATCGACGCGGGCCTGACTCTCCGGGTGAACTATCGGCAGCCAGTCGCGGTTGAGGTCGAACCAGTAGTGGTTGGTGCGTCCGCCGGGCCAGGCCTCGTTGTGTTCACGATCGAGCGGATCGGCTACAGGCGGGTCGCCTTTATGCATATTGGCCCAGTGAGTATGGCGGTCGCGCCCGTCGGGATTCATCACCGGATCGATGATAAATACGCCTTGTTGAAGGTAACGATCTACCGGGTCTCCCTCCCCGGCTACCAGGTAGAAGGCCGTGAGCATTGCCGTCTCGCTGGAGGAAGTTTCGTTACCGTGCACTCCATAGCCCAAATAGTTTATGGCGGGGCGGTCGAGATCCGGAGCATTGTTCCCGGGACTGATCGCCTGCAGGTGCGCTTGCCTGATCTCATCAAGATTAGCATGATTTTCCGGGGAGGTCACTTTCAGAATGATCAATTTACGGTGACCGTAGGTCTGGCCGATTTCCCGGAATTCAGCGCGATCCGAGAGTTCGCCGAGTTTGCGAAAATAGGCTACAATCTGGTCGTGACGGGTATGGTGGCTCCCGAGTTCGTATCCCAAAAACTCCTGTGGAGTGGGAATCCGGTCGTCAAACGAAGCCACATCCTCATCCTTAAAGAAATACTCCAGTTGATCTTCGGGTTGCTGCGCGAAAAGTGTCGCATTCAGAAAAAGTATGGTAAATGTTGCAGTCAGTAGCTTCAAAATCATAAGCAGTGTGTTGGTAAGTTGGGTTCTGAGAAGCGGTAGTATGATATAAAGAAATTTTCACATCCTCTCATGAAAATACCCGGGTGGAGTGAAAAGTCAATGCAACACTATTACTCACATGCCGATTTCCGGTGATTAAACCACAGAGGTCACAGGGAGCACAGAGGCACACAGGGTTACGTGCATAAATTCCAATAAGCAAATAATAGCGGGCTGTCCGGCGTAGCCGGGCTGTCCGCATGGAAAAGAAGAATAACCGCTGAGGGCGCAGAGTTACTCGCTGAGAATGCAGAGGGGGAGTACAGTTATCCCTA
>SLQI01000377.1 GCA_007131535.1 Balneolales bacterium
CTGTCAAACATTGAATTACAGCTGCATTTGTGTGCTTATTATAACCATGAATCACGGATGCCAGGGCTGTACATGATCAATTAGGTAACCTGGAAGAATTTAATCCAATCAACAAGAAATATGGCAGATTTCAGACGTTGAGGTCACAATTTTTTGCACAGTATTCAGTTGTTATGGTGAACCGTTTATGCCGGTTGTGGCCGGGTTGCGAGAAGAAGTATTAAAGAATTGATAATCGGAATCCGGACAATAAAACCGTGAAAACTATTACAGTTGTACAGGTATGATGATGTTGCCTGGCAGACGTGAAAAGACAAGCATTTGAGTGTTTTCCCGGTTAAGGCTGAAGAGCAAAACTCCCTCAGCAGTCGAAGTTGATGAAAAAAGGCTGAATTTATACCTATAGGTATCAGCAGTCTCCCTGAGCTCCGCAGTATCAAAGGGTTAGAAGGAGAAACAACTACGGAAGAGGAAGGATTGCGTCCAAAAGTATTAAAAAAGTAGTTTGCAACCCTTTACCTAAGCTGCCATGAAAAAATTAGTTCACACCAAAAGCCCTCAGGCCGACCTGACCCGCTACTATAAGCGGGATTTCATGGTCTCGGTCATTCTTGTACTGATCCTACTGATCATCGCATTCCGGGTACAATTCAACCCGAGTGTTGAAATTAAAATCACTGAGCGGGAGCGGGAGATCATCCAACTGGAAGATATTATTCAGACCCGGCAGGAAACATTGCCTCCTCCACCCCGGCGACCGCGATTGCCGGCGGTAGTACCCAATGAGGTTATAGTTGAAGAGGCATACTTTGATTTTGATTTCGATCAGCCCGATATGCCACTTCTGCCGCCGCCTCCGCCGGTTGCTCCCGGCGCCGAAGAGGAAGAAGAGGAGCGTGAATTCTTCATCGCGGTGGAGCAGATGCCGACCATCATCGGAGGCACAGAAGCGCTTTACCGCATACTTGAATACCCGGAACTTGCCCGCAGAGCCGGAATTGAAGGTCGGGTAATTGTGCAATTCATTATTGACGAGGAAGGCAATGTCATCGATCCTTATGTCATAAGAGGTGTCGGAGCCGGACTCGATGAAGCCGCTTTGAGAGCTGTCAGCCAACTGAAGTTTGAGCCGGGCCGGCAGCGAGGACGTGCTGTGCGGGTACAGTATACGATACCGGTTACATTCAGGCTGGATCAAGGTACCCGGAGGTAAGATTGATAACAGGACAGTCCCAGGCTGTCCTGTTGTATTTTAAGCTGCTACTTCATACCGTAAAACATTTCGAAACGGCTGGTTGCCTCTGCAGGCTAAAATTATGCCTTCACCAAATTTGAAAGCTTTCTCAAGTTAAAGTACATTGTCCGCAACCGATAACCTCCAAAACCGGACAATGGCAATGGTAAGAATTTCTGTTACTTTGACTATGCTGCTTTTACTGGTCTCCAGCCAGTTAAGTGCCCAGCAACGCGGACTCGAACCCTCAGACTATATCAACTTCCAGTTTATCAGCGACCCCCAGATTTCACCGGATGAAGAGCGGGTAGTTTTTGTGCGGGCTAAAGTTTCGGAGGACCAACGCTCGCGGCACTCTTCACTTTGGATGGTGGATGTCGACCGGCCCGGAGAGCCTTACCGGTTTACCTCCGGGGAGTCTGACCGATCTCCGCGATGGTCGCCCGACGGAGAAAAAATCGCGTTTCTGAGCGACCGGGGAAACGGAACTAAAATTTTCACCATTTCGGCCCGGGGCGGGGAGGCTGAACCACTGGTGGAAACCGAACACAGCATATCTTCTTTTGAGTGGTCACCGGATGGGAATCAGCTGCTGTTGCACCTGAGCAAGGATCTGGAAGAGGATGACAACGAAAATGATGAACCTCAGCCAGATGTGCGCGAAGTCACCACCTCTCTGTATAAAGCCGATGGTATCGGCATTCTGCCCAAACGCCGGTTGCAAATCTGGACCTATTCGGTTGAACGGGATACGCTCAGACAGCTAACCGACGGTACCGACTGGAATGACAACACACCCGTATATTCCAATGACGGATCACAAATTGCCTTCACCTCCAATCGCACGGGTGATGAATATGAAGGCGACTACAACCAGGATATCTACATCATACCAGCGGATAGCGGTGCGGTTGAGAAACTTACCGAAACCGACGCCCGGGCAACTTCACCGGCATGGTCTCCGGATGATGAAACCCTTGCATTTATTTACACCGAAGGGCGCTATCAGAAAACCGATATTTACTTGATGGAAGCGGATGGCACGAATAAACGCAACGCTTCCGGGGAGTTTGATCACATACCATCAAACCTGCAGTGGTCTAATGATGGTGAAGGTCTGTACTATCAGGCCGCGCATGAAGGAGGAACCGGACTTTTTTACCTGGAAGTGGAGACCGGTGAGATTGAATCGGTTTTACAGGGCAGATTTTCTGTAGGATCCACCATGCTGGCCGGCAATGGAGATAACAAGGTTTTCACCAGGGAAAGTGAAACCGAGCTTGCCGAAGTGTGGTTTGCGGATCAAAATGGCAATGAACCCGTACAGCTTACGCAAATGAACCAGCCCATGCTGGATACATTGGCTCTCAATGAGTTGGAACCGTTTTGGTTTGAAAACCGGGACGGCAGACAGTCCCAGGGTTTTCTGCTGAAGCCGGTTGGTTGGGAAGAGGGAGAGCGCTACCCGCTTATACTCAATATCAAGGGCGGCCCTACCGGTATGTGGGGTCATCAATGGTTTCATGAGTACCAGATGATGGCTGAGCGGGGATACGCTGTATTTTTTACGAATTATCGTGGCAGCTTCGGTTATGGCTTCGAGCATCAAAGCGCCGTATATCAGGATTACGGGGGCGCGGATTACGAAGACAACATGGATGGGCTGGCCCATGTACTGGTACAATACCATTGGATTGATGAAGACCGGCTCTATATCACAGGGGGCAGTCATGGTGGCTTTCTGACTAATTGGATTACCTCGCAGCACCCCGGTAAATTCAGAGCGGCGGTAACCCAGCGCAGCGTCAGCAACTGGATATCCGAAGCCGGCACCCAGGCTTACACCCCGCAAATGATGCGTGATGAATTCGGGGGAACCATCTGGGAGAACTATGATCTGTACTGGGGGCGCTCACCGCTAAAATATGCCGACCAGGTAGATGCCCCGACCTTGATTATTCACAGCGACCGGGATGAGATTACTCCGATTGGTCAGGGAGAAGAGTGGTACTATGCATTGAAAATAAATGAAGTTCCGGTAGAAATGGTGGTTTTTGAGGGAGAAAGTCACGGGCTCTCCCGTACAGGAACTCCGGTCAACCTCATTGAGCGTCTGAATCGCATTTTGGACTGGTTTGATCGATACGATACGGAATCATGATGCTGTAGTTAATATCACGTTAGTTTTAGACAATTATGTCTACAAATAGACGTTTTACAGGTAGAAAGAGAAGTAAAGGAGGGACTCGAAAAGCAGGCACCAAGCCTGCAAAGTAGAGTTTCCAAAGAGGCGGCGACACCGCCTCTTTTTTTTGGGGGTAATATTGAGTGCGCTCAACATCAATCCTAAAAAAGGTGATAGTCAATAGCTGCACGTCTAATGATTTTCTAACTTGCTGCAGGAGTGTTTGTTAGGTTTAATTTTGGATGATTTTATCGCAATTTTTGCCACATCTGTCAGTTATATAAATACAATATAATTTATTGTTTACTTCCCGGTATTTAAGAGTTCGTTGCATAAACGACAGGTAAACTGCCGGAAAGAAAAAGTTAGCATTTAAATCAGATTTCGGCCTATGGCAGATCCATAAATATTAAGATTTTAGTACAGTGATCCGACACTTAATCATAGGAGGCTGTTATGAAACCAGTGAAAATGTATCCCCGAAAAGCCGAGAAAGCCTATGATTACCGGCGTGATTTCATGGCCTCAGTTGCAATGGTTTTAGTCCTGTTGATCATGGTATTCCGGGTTCATTTCAATCCCACTGTGGAAGTGGAATACACCGAGCGTGAGCAGCCCAGAATTCAGCTTGAAGATATTATTCAAACGGAACAGCCGAAAAGACCGCCCCCGCCTCCCAGGCCACGAGCTCCGGTAGCGGTACCCGATGAGGTGATCGTAGAAGAAGATGTTTTCGACTTCGATATAGACCGGCCGGAACCCACAGCTCCTCCGCCTCCGCCGGCACCGGCCCCGGGCGACCCGAAAGCCGAAGAAGAGGAGGAAGAGGAAGAACTTGAATACTTCATCGCAGTGGAAGAGATGCCCACCATCATCGGAGGTATGGACGCGCTCTATGATGTGCTGGAGTATCCGGATCTGGCCCGAAGAGCCGGAGTGGAAGGCCGCGTAGTTGTCCAGTTTATTATTGATGAAGAAGGAAACGTCCTGAATCCACAGG
The DNA here is from genome assembly GCA_007131535.1 of Balneolales bacterium. Taxonomy (GTDB): domain Bacteria; phylum Bacteroidota; class Rhodothermia; order Balneolales; family Natronogracilivirgulaceae; genus SLJN01. The sequence goes on from SLQI01000377.1 coordinate 4,420, forward strand.
TGATCAGAGGTGTGGGCGCCGGACTGGATGAGGCGGCTGTCGAAGCCATAAAGCAGCTTCGCTTCAATCCCGGACGCCAGCGCGGGCGACCTGTTGCTGTTCAATACACCATACCGGTAACATTTATAATTGACAGAGATTAAGAGTTCGGATCTAACCTTGCCGACACGGTAATTTATATTGGTGGCGCCAACGGAAAAATTGGCGACCACCATTTTTATTTATGAATTCACTTTATTGATTCACAATCATTCGGTAGAAATATCAAAAATCAACATAGAATCCCGTCGGTGGATGTCGTTATCAAAAGAAGCAGGGAAAAAACAGCTGATTCCGATAAATCAAAAGAGGTGAGAATTTTTAATGTTTCAATCCGACCCCGCATATAAAGACGATTCCAGATGGGTAATCAACCGCGGGAAATTTGTGCCCGCCTATTTGAAACTATATGAAACCGACCGCTCGGTTTTTCAGCAGCGGGTAGAAGCCGGGCTGGAGCAGCTCAAATCCTGTGATGTATGTCCGCGCTATTGCTATGTGGATCGAATGAATGATGAACACGGTAAATGCCGAACAGGGCGCTACGCTTATGTGAGCAGTGCATTTCCTCATTTTGGCGAGGAAGATTGCCTGCGCGGCTGGAATGGATCGGGAACTATCTTCTTCTCATTTTGTAATCTGAAGTGTGTTTTTTGTCAGAATCACGATATTTCATGGGCCGGAGCGGGCAAGCAGGTGAATGCTTCGGAGCTGGCCGATATGATGATTCGACTCCAGGAACAAGGGTGCCATAATATCAACTTTGTAACTCCGGAACATGTAGTGCCGCAGGTTATGGAAGCTATTCCTCCGGCAATTGAAAAGGGACTCCGCCTTCCTATCGTCTATAATACCAGCGGCTTTGACTCCCTTCACTCCCTCAAACTGATGGAGGATATCGTGGATATCTATATGCCGGATTTCAAATTCTGGGATCCGGATCTTTCTAAATTCTACATGACCGAGAGCACCTATCCGGAAGTTACCCGCAATGCCATCAGGGAAATGCACCGGCAGGTTGGTGATCTGAAATTAGATGAGCAGGGGTTGGCTTTACGTGGTCTTCTGGTGCGCCATCTGGTGATGCCCAACAAAGTAACCGGATCGGAACAGATTTTTCGTTTTCTTGCTGAAGAAATTTCTCCTGACACCTACATCAACATCATGGATCAGTATTTTCCCGATGCTAAAGTGGTTGAAAAACCCGATAAATACGGTGACATCAACCGAAGAATAACGGGACTGGAATACCGTCAGGCTAAACAAGCCGCGAAACAGGCCGGGCTGCATCGCATTGATGAACGCCGGCAACTTTATGCCTTTTGACTACAAGTTGGTTCCCCCCGTACAATTTTTTGCCGCCCTTATAACGTTAAGCCGTCGGATGACTATCAGTAATGACTGCATTGAGAGTATCTAAACTGAAACGTATAAAACTAAAAGTATTAAACCATGGCCGGTGATACCCAAACCAGCAAAAAACGACAGTTCGAATTCAAAGCTGAGATGAAGCAGCTGCTTCATCTGATTGTCAACTCCTTATATACCAACCCCGAGGTGTTCCTGAGGGAACTGATTTCCAACTCTTCCGATGCGTTGAACAAGCTTCGGTTCATGCAGCTGACCAACAAGCCCGTCCATTCCCCCAAGCTTCCGCTGCAGATCAAAATTACGGTGGATGAAGACAAACAGGAGTTCACCATAGAAGATACCGGGGTGGGGATGACGTATGAAGATCTCACCGAGCGTCTCGGTACGGTGGCCAGTTCCGGCACGATGGAATTCATCAAAAAAATGCAGGAAGAAAAACAGAAACTGGATGGTGACCTGATTGGCCAGTTCGGCGTCGGCTTTTATTCAGCCTTTATGGTTACCGACCAGATTAGCGTAGAAACCCGCCACGCTGATCCCAACGCAAAAGCCTGGAAGTGGATTTCGGACGGTCAGGGCACCTACGAAATCGAGGAGACCGAACGTACCGAACGCGGCACTAAAATTTCATTTAAGCTCAAAGATGATCATAAAGAGTTTGCCTCGCCGGACCGGTTGAAGCAGGTGATCCGCAAATACTCCAACTTTGTGGATTATTCGATTCTGGTCAACGAGGAAGAAGTCAATTCGCAGGGAGCACTCTGGCATAAGAGTAAAAACGACATCACCGACGAAGAGCTGAACGAATTTTATAAATTCATCGCCGCCGATGCTCAGGAGCCGCTTGATCACCTCCACCTGAACATGGAGGGTCGGATCAACTTCAAAGCGCTGTTATTTGTACCCCAAAAGGCCAAGCCTAACTTTCTGCAGTCGCCGGATGATCTGACTTCCGTACAACTTTATTCCAACCGGGTGATGATTCAGGAGGACTGCAAGGATCTGCTGCCGGAGTATCTGCGATTTATTGAAGGGGTGGTGGATACCGAAGATCTGCCGCTGAATGTTTCACGGGAGACGGCCCAGTACTCGCCGGTGATGACCAAGATCAAAAATGTGCTGGTCAACAAGGTCCTCTCAATGATCGAAAGCTGGACTGAAAACGAGCCGGAAAAATTTAAAACGTTCTATCAGGAATTTGGTCCGCTGTTCAAGTCCGGCCTGAATTCGGATTTCGAGAACCGGGAGCGCCTTACTGAGCTGCTTCGCTTTCACAGCACTAAAACCGGGGATGAGGAAATGACCTCACTTAGTGAATATGTGGAGCGGATGCCGGATTTTCAGAAAGAAATCTACTACCTCTCCGGTGAAAGCCTGAAA